>JBFXIQ010000005.1:0-3106 GCA_050175815.1 Synergistaceae bacterium | reverse complement strand
ACCTTGCCATCAGCCCCCGCAATTACGATTCTGTCTTCTGCTATGGCAGGGGAGGTAAGGACATCAGCGTCAAATGGAGCTCTCCACACAACGTTTCCGGTTTTTCCGTCAAGACATACAAGGACATCGCTGTTAGTCCCGAAAAATATTTTTCCAGAAAATGCGGCAGGCGAAGAATATACCGACTCATTAGCCTTATATTTCCAAACCACTGCTCCGGTCATGGCGTCAAGTGAGGTCACCCATCCCTTGATGTTTCCGAATACGACCTTTCCATCCTCTACGAGAGGAGATGTCTCTATCTGCGCTTTTGAGTCATAGTTCCATATTACCGCCTGGTGTTTGATCCTTGCGCAGTATATCTTGCCGTCCTGGCTTGTGAAGTAGAGATGCCCATCTTTAACAGCAGGTGCTGAAACGATTGGTCCGCCGACAACAGCACGCCATTTGAGCGCACCGGAGGCTGCGTCAAGAGCGAAAAGTTTGCCTTCGTTATTTCCTACGTAAACCACTCCGCCTGAGACCACAGGAGATCCCTGAACTGCGCGTTCAGTCTTGTATCTCCATTTCTGCCATCCGGTACTGATGTCGACCGCGTAGACAAACCCGTCGTTAGATCCGAAATAGACCATACCGTCTACAACTGCAGGTGAAGAATGGATACTGTTGTGAGTGGTGAACTTCCATATCATTTTTCCTGTTTCGGCGTCCAGACAGTACATCCGGCTGTCGTAGCTTCCAACGAAGACCTTGCCGTCAATGATCGCAGGTGAAGATACCACCCAGTTCCCGGTTGGGAAGGTCCAGTTTATATTCCCGGAATAGAGATCCATGGAGTAAACGTTGCCATTGTTGGAGCCAAAAATTATAGAGCTCTTGAATATTGCGGGAGAAGATCTCACGGCGTCAGGGATCTTTGCAGTCCAATCTTTTCTGCCTGTAAAATCGACCTTGGCTGTATTATTATCGACATTTCCTGTCCTTTGGCTGTTAGCACGAAACATTGGCCAATCCTGCGCAAAAGCAGGGATCTGTATTGCAAGAGTAAGAAATAGTATGACTGCTAAAATACTCAGCTTTTTACGGTCCAATCCGATCGCCCCTTTTAATTGATTTGATTAGTTTAATCTCTTTTACAATATTGTCTATCGTCAAAAAGAATGATTGATAAAAAGGTGCTTTTTCGGCTAGAATATACTGTTGACTGAAGGAGTGACATAAATGATCCTCGACAAGTTCCGCAATTTTAGCATAATAGCCCATGTTAACCATGGAAAATCAACGCTGGCAGACCGACTGCTGGAAGAGACAGGCACGATAGAAGGGCGCAATATGAAAGCCCAGCTGCTTGACATGCTTGATCTCGAAAGAGAGAGGGGTATAACGATCAAGCTTGTCCCTGTTAGGATGAACTACAAGGCAAAAGACGGGAAGGAATATGTGCTTAACCTGATAGACACTCCGGGTCATGTCGATTTCACTTATGAGGTCTCCCGCTCACTTGCAGCGTGCGAGGGAGCAGTTTTGGTGGTGGACGCAGCACAGGGTGTAGAAGCTCAGACTGTTGCCAACAGTTATCTCGCGATAGATCTTAACCTTGAAATAATCCCAATATTAAACAAGATAGACCTTCCTTCTGCACAGCCTGACAGAGTAAAAAAAGAGATAGAGGATATAATCGGGATAAACGCCGACGATGCCGTTAACGTAAGCGCAAAGACCGGGGAGGGGATCGTGGATCTTCTGGAGCGAATAGTGCGTGATGTGCCGCCTCCGAACGGCGACCCCGATGCGCCTCTGCAGGCTCTTATCTTTGATTCGGTCTATGATAACTATAAAGGTGTCATATGCTATGTCAGGGTGGTAAACGGGACCCTCCAGGCCGGGAAAAATATCAGGTTCATGTCCACAGGGCGCGACTATGAACTTGACGAAGTGGGGATGTTCAGGCCTGACATGGTCAAGGTTTCCGAAATTGGCCCGGGGGAAGTCGGATATCTGGCTGCAAGCGTAAAGACGATAGCTGAGGCACGCGTAGGGGATACCATAACAGAGTCAAGGCGTCCTGCGGCAAGCCCGCTGCCCGGCTACAGAAAAGTAAAACCTGTAGTCTTCTGTGGTTTTTACCCGGTTGAGAGGGAAGATATAAACCAGTTGAGGGAAGCTCTTGAAAAACTGCAGATAAACGATTCAGCCCTCAGCTTTGAACCGGAGAATTCCGCCGCACTTGGGTTTGGCTTCCGCTGTGGATTCCTGGGACTTCTGCATATGGAAATAGCAAAAGAAAGGTTGAGCCGAGAATTTGGGGTAGATCTTGTTGCTACAGCTCCAAACGTCGTATATCAGATCGTGCTGACCAACCAGAGCATAATGGAAGCCCATAAACCTTCAGATTTCCCTGAGCAGGTAAAAATTGAAGAGATAAGAGAACCATACATAAAGCTGACGGTATTTATCCCGGAGCAGTTTGTGGGAGCAGCGATGCAGCTATGCCAGGAAAAAAGAGGTACGTATGTCGGCATGGACTACATAACCCCGGAAAGAGTCAGGCTTACATATGACATGCCTTTGGCGGAGTTCATACTGGATTTCCATGACAGGCTGAAATCCTGCACAAAGGGCTATGCGTCGCTTGACTACGACCATATTGGCTTCAAGGCAGCCGACCTTGTGAAGGTCGATCTTCTTCTCCAGGATGAGCCTGTAGACGCCTTTTCATTCATATGCCATACGGATCAGGCATACCACAGGGGGCATGCAGTCGTAGGAAAGCTCAAGGAACTTATCCCCAGGCAGCTTTTTGAGATACCTGTACAGGCAGCTGTAGGCAAAAAAGTCATTGTAAGGATGAACATAAAGGCAGTAAGGAAAGACGTCCTTGCCAAGTGCTACGGAGGAGACATAACAAGAAAACGGAAACTCCTTGAAAAGCAAAAAGAGGGTAAGAAACGAATGAAGCAGGTGGGAAGAGTCTCCATCCCACAGGAAGCCTTCCTTGCATTCATGGATGTCACAAAAGCAGAGGATAAATAATGACCCAAAGCACTGACCCTTTTGAGCCTCCCGCAGGGGGGCTCTCTCTTTACATACACGTACCTTTCTGCGA
>JBFXIQ010000004.1:38856-53103 GCA_050175815.1 Synergistaceae bacterium | reverse complement strand
GAATGCGAGAAAGGCTTCCGTTCAAGCGGTTTCAAAGCCGGACAAAGAATGGCTTTTCTTCTTCCCAACAGCCCTATACTTCTCGCATCAATGATAGCTATATGGAAGCTCGGAGGAACGGTAGTACCTATAGATCCCAGAAGCGGTTATGTCTCTCTGATAAAACAGCTCAAGCACGCAGACGTATTCGCCTCGATAACGTACAGGGGTTCATCGAACATAGTGCCGCTTATCTCTGAAGAGGGCATACCCTGCGTAGTCACTTCTTTGGACGACCCGGTAGAAAGCATTGCTGGAAGAACCTCTGAAGAAGAGTCGATGGATACTGCCGTAATTTTTTACACTTCCGGCACTACAGGCGAACCGAAGGCAGTGCCTTTGACCCATGCCAACCTTTACGCAAGCATCAACGCATGTGTCGATCACATCGGCACGCTGACTGATGACGACGTTTTTCTTAATGCTCTGCCAAACTTCAACGCTTTCGGATTTGTCTGCGGCTCCCTCATCCCTCTTGTCAAAGGCACGAGCCAGGTCGTCCTTCCTACCTTCATGCCTCCGGAAGCTGCAATGGACGCCATGAGAAATGCCTCTGTAACTATCGTGCCAGCCGTTCCGACAATTATTTCACTTCTTCTCGGAACTGTGGCAAGAGGAATAACACCTCCAAAAAGCCTCAGATATATACTCTCAGGAGGAGACAGGCTTCCTCTGGATTTTGACAAAAGGTCCCAGGAGTATCTAGGCGTTCCTGTCATAGAAGGATACGGGCTCACCGAAGCTGCTTCTGTCGTATCGATAGCCCCGGGGATAGAAAACAGAAAAGCCGGCAGTGTCGGCACACTTTTATCATGTGTAGAAGCTGAGATAAGAAATGATGAAGGAAAGGTCCTTCCCGCAGGTTCAGAAGGCCATCTTTGGATACGTGGCGACAATGTGGCAAAGTGCTACTACAGAAACCACGAGCTTACTGCAAAGAGATTCGTTGACGGATGGTTCGATACCTGTGACATAGCAAGGTTCGACAAAGACGGATATCTCTACCTGGTGGGACGCAGGTCAGAGGTGATCTTCGTCGGCGGCTTTAAAGTGTATGCCCAGGAGGTAGAGAAAGTTCTGCTTGAACATTCCGCAGTGGCTGAAGCAGCTGTGATCGGTGTACCACGTTCTATCAGCGGAGAGATAGTAAAAGCATTCGTTGTGCTGAAAAAGGATGAAAAGGTCACTTCAAAGGAACTGATCGAACACTGCAAAAAAAAGCTTTCATACTATAAAGTTCCAAGGATAATCGATTTTCTCACGGAGATGCCAAGGTCAAGCATCGGCGAAATTTTGAAAAGAAAACTTGAAAAGGACTGAAGCTTGATGTTTGGATTTCATACAAGAACTATCAAAAAGCTAAACAAAAATGAAAAAGAACAGGTGGAAGTACTTCTTCAGAGAAACGGACTGACTTTTGAAGGAACTCCGGAATGTACTGCCGTAGTGGAGACATCTGATGAAAAGATAATCGCGACAGCAAGCTTGCAGGGCAAAGTGATCAAAATGGTGGCAGCAGATCCCGAATGGCAGGAGGCCGGACTCTCCGGCATGGTGATATCCGACCTGCTTCGTTATGCAAGGGAGAACGGGATATTCCACCTTTTCGTCTACACTAAGTGTGATATGGCAGATAAATTTGCATATCTGGGCTTCAGTGAGCTTGCAAGGACTGAAGCTGTTGTTCTTATGGAGTCCGGGCAGCCGTCTTCTAAAGATTATCGTGAGATCCTTAAGCAAAACAAAATATTCCCGGACAAAAAAAACATCGGGGCTGCTGTAATGAACTGCAATCCCTTTACAAATGGGCACAGATACCTGATTGAGACCGCAGCAGGAGAATGTGACGGGCTTTATGTCATAATCGTCCAGGAGGATCTCTCTCTCTTTCCATTTAAAGACAGGATGATGCTTGTCGAAGATGGAACGAAAGACCTCAGAAACGTCAAGCTGATCGCAAGCAGTGACTACGCCGTTTCAAGGGCCACGTTCCCCACTTACTTCCTGAAGGATAAATGTACGGCTTCTGTTGCAGAAACACAGGCTGAACTTGACGCTACCCTTTTTGCGAACCTTTTCGTGCCGGAACTCTCAATAAAAAAACGTTTCGTTGGGACAGAACCATTTTGTCCGATAACGGCAAAGTATAACGAGATGATGAAAAAAGTCCTTCCTCCACGTGGTGTAGAAGTTGTAGAGATAAATAGGCTGAACGACCCTTCCGGGACAGCCGTGTCAGCTTCAAGGGTGAGGAAGGCCATAGTAGAAAACGACCTGAATGCCTTAATGAGGATGCTCCCTCCCGTTACTCTGGATTACCTTTCTTCGGAAAGAGGACAGTCCGTCGTTGAAAAACTGATCCATGAACACAAATAATACTGACATCAGGGATGCCCTTAACGACATACTTATAGGCAGGGAAGAACGAGTAAAGATCAGGAATAAGCACCTGTCTGAAAATATATTTGCCTGCCAGGTCACCCTCAACATCCCCGGATATCCCAAACGTATGCCAAATGATGAAAAGGCTGTAGAAAACCTGGGCAGAGCATTTATTGATAAATGGACCCACCTTCCCCAACTTGAAAAAAAGATAACAAATGCTGCAGGTGCTGGCTGGGTGGGCTTTTTTAAAGGAGATCACGCTGCAGCAAAAAAAGCAAAGGAAACGGCAGTGAATATTGAGGAAAAAAATTCTGAAGGACGCATCTTCGACATCGACATCATCGTGCCGAAAAAAACGATCACAAGATCAGACCTTGGACTCCCCCCCCGTACATGCCTGCTCTGCGACAGGCCCGCAAAAGAGTGCGCGAGGGATCGCCGCCATTCTTATGAGGAACTTAGGGCCGTTATTGAAAAACTCATAAAAAATATCTGATATCTCCGCAATTTCCTGTCGAAAAAAAATCCTTCAGCATGTAAATTTAATAAAGAGTATAAATCCACTTATGATTTATTCTCATCTTTAGTCGTACAGTTTTTGAGGATGCCGATCAACACCGGAGCTGTTTGCTCAACATAAAAAAACAGAAGATCCTCGCCGTTTTTCAACATAAATATTGCAAAATAAACTATACTTTATATAACATTTGAATACACATAAGGGATGATCTCATGCTGAACCGTCCGGACTGGGACAGTTATTTTTTAATGATAGCAAAGGTAGTTGCCAGCAGAAGCACATGCATGCGAAGAAATGTCGGAGCTGTTCTTGTAAAGGACCAGCAAATACTCAGTACCGGCTACAACGGTGCTCCCAAGGGGATAATACACTGTGAAGAGGCTGGATGCCTAAGAGAAAAGCTGGGCATCCCTTCAGGAGAGAGACATGAGATCTGCCGCGGTTCCCATGCAGAGATAAACGCTATTGCACAGGCGGCATATGCTGGAGTGGCCACAGCGGGATGCTGGCTTTACTGTACACATGAACCATGCGTCTACTGCACTAAAGCCCTTATTAACTGCGGGTGCAGGCGCATTGTTTATATCCATCCTTACCCGGACCAAATATCCAGGGAGATCATTTTGCAGTCGGGGATCGAGGCGCTCTGCATGCCAGAAGATGATTCGGTAAAGAATAATTTTTCAATGGGAGGAATCATATAAATGTTTACACGAGAAGAATCGGTCGAGTTCCTGAAGGAACACAACAAGGAAGATATGCACATCAAACATGCATTCGCTGTTGAAGCAGCAATGAAATGGTTTGCCCGGGAAAACGGAGAAGACGAAAATTTCTGGGGCCTGGTCGGCCTTATGCACGATATTGACTGGGAGGAGTTCCCCAGCACAGAGACCCACCCCATGAAGGGCGGGGAGATGCTCCGGGACAAAGGATATCCTGATGATTTTGTTCATGCCGTTCTCGCTCACGGCTGGGAATACTCAGGTGTGAAACCTGAAACGCCATGCGAAAAATACCTCTATACAATAGATGAACTTACAGGATTTATAACAGCGGTAGCTCTTGTACGCCCAAGCAAATCGCTTCAGGATCTGGAACTGAAATCAGTTAAGAAAAAATGGAAGGACAAGGCTTTCGCCAGAGGTGTAAACAGGGAAGTTATCGAGAAAGGGTCAGAGTTACTGAACATACCTCTGGAAACGCTTATAGAACAGACTATTACGGCTTTAAGACCCGTAGAAAAAGAGATCGGGCTAGGTTCCTGAAAGATCAAGAGAAGTAAAAATAGACGGAGGGAGGATACAAAATGTCAATTTCATTGGTACTTGCCGATGACCACCCGCTTACAAGAGAAGGCATGAAAGCATATCTGGCTAAAGAGACAGATTTTAATATCCTGGGAAGCTTCGCAGACGGAGAATCAGCATGGGCGGGGATTCAGCAGCTCAGACCCCAGGTGGCCCTCCTTGACATCAGGATGCCGGGAATAGACGGTGTGGCTCTCGCGCGAAAGATAAAGGAGGCATCCCTTCCCGTTGTATCTCTCATGCTCACTTCTTACGATGCACAGCAGTACGTTATGGCGTCACTCAGAGCAGGTGCCAGGGGTTACGTTCTTAAAACCGCAAGTTTGGAAACTCTTTCAAAGGCGATAAGGATAGTTGCGCGGGGAGGCTTCTATCTTGACAGCGAGGTGGCAAATGCTGTTGAGCAGGAAGGCGATTTCGTTCCTGAACCTGTCTCAGTAAGAGAAAGGGAAGTCCTTCTCCTCGCAGCACGCGGACTTTCAGGAAAAGAGATAGCAACACAACTTTTCATAAGCGAAAGGACCGTTCAGACACACCTGGCCTCAATATACGACAAACTTGGAGCAAAAAATAAGACAGAAGCAATGCTGCTCTCTCTTAAATACGGCATAGTGACCCTGGAGGAACTGCTCGATTGAGGAGAAACCTTCTTCTTCAGCTGACTGTCGCAGTCTTTCTGCCCAGCCTGGGGGCATTCCTCCTGGCATGGATAGGTTTCTGCCAGTTTGAAAATACCATGGAAGGGGTAGCCGGCTCTTACGTGCAGAACCTTGCGAGGGGAGCTGCGGCAAGGCTTGAATCTTCCCAATGGGACTTGAGGACCGATGGTACCTGGCAACCAAACCAGTACAGGTCACGCATTCTGGGGCTTGGAGAAATGATGTCAGATGAGATGGCTGTCCCGGGCATGTTTGCTGTCTTCGACAGTGACGGAAATCTTATATACGGCACATCGGACATTACCACCCTCTCAATAATATGGGACAAGCCCATAACAATAATGTCTCCCCAAAAAATCAGGGGACCTGACGGAAGATTTTACACCATAGCAGTCTACCCTATGCTTCAGAGAAACCTGTTCGTTCTGGCCGCTGTATCCTGGGACAAACTGCTTGGACCTATGGTATCGCTTACTACTTTCTGGCCGTTTATTATGGGTATCCTTGGGTTGATCGGTATCTTCTCAGTCTACATAATGTGGCAGAAAGTGATAATGCCTCTTAAAGACCTCGAAGAAGAGGTCTCGATGCTGAGCTGGGGTGAAGAAGTCCCTCTGAAAAACGCACCTGAAGCAGTTACAGAGCTTCAGAAACTCAGAGAAGCCCTTGTAGTCCTTGCAAACTCTGCAATAGACAAAGTACAGCTCTCACGAAGGTATGTTAATGACCTTGTAAAGGTGCAGGAGGAAGAGAGGGCAAGAATATCTCGTGAGATACATGACGGCCCACTTCAGGACCTGACTGCCCTGATACAGAGGCTCAGGCTGCTTTCCCTCGATATTGATTCTCCTGTAGAAAGGGAGAAACAGCTTGAAGAGGCAAAAAGCGCAGCAATGGCAGGAGTCAAAGAGATGAGGGAACTTTGCAACAACCTTACCCCTCCCTGGCTTGACCTGGGAATAGTCCAGGCCCTTACTGAGCTTTCGGAGAGACAGAGTGCTCAGCTGAACATAAAGATACACCTGGACCTTCAGGAGATTCCTGACCTTTCTGATGAAGCAACGCTTGCATTTTTCAGGGTAGCCCAGGAGGCTGTCAACAACGCAGCAAAACACTCTGATGCGGATAATGTGTCTATTTCATTAAAAAATACGGGAAAAATGATCCTCCTCCAGATAGAGGACGACGGGAAAGGCTTTGAGGTACCGGATAACTTCACTGAACTTCGTGTTCAGGGACACAGGGGCCTTTCGAACATGCGCGAAAGAATGTCCATAGTTGGAGGTCTTTTCAGTATTTTCTCAACCCCGGGAAAAGGCACTGTGATTCGTTGTGAACTGCCCTTAGTAAGGGTACAATGAACCAGACTTTTTAAACAAAACGATTGAAAGGTGGGAGCCCATAAGGGCGAATAACTTGAAATTAATAATTTATGGAGCAGCTGGAGAGGTAACAGGATCAAACTATATGATCGAGACCGGTTCATACAAAGTCCTTGTGGACTGCGGTTTTCACCAGGGGCAGGACGAGGAGAAGCATGAGGGTGAATCTTTTTCATTTGACCCTGCTTCAGTCGACGCGCTGCTTCTCACTCACGCACACATCGACCACAGCGGAAGGATACCCCTGCTCGTAAAGGAAGGCTTTAAGGGAAAGATTTTCTGCACATTCGCAACATCGGAGCTCGTTGAAATACTTTGGAGGGATTCAGCCAGACTTATGGGAGAAGAAGCTGAATGGAGGACAAGAAAGAATTCAAGAAAAGGCCTGCCTGCTGTAGAGCCCCTATACACTGAAAAAGAGGTGGAGGATTCCCTTGTACTGCGTTCGCCTATCCCTTATGATGAAGAAATTGAGATCATTAACGGACTTAAGGTCCGCTTCCGCGAAGCAGGACACATTCTCGGAAGTTCGATAATCGAAGCATGGGTATCAGAAAACAACGGAGACAAACCTGTAAAAGTAGTCTTTTCCGGGGACCTTGGCCCATTTGAAGGTGTTATAGAAAACCCACCGACTTTTATTGAAGATGCAGATTTTGTGCTGATAGAATCAACTTACGGGGACAGGCTACATAAATCTCTCGAAGACACAAGGACAGAATTTGAAGAAGCTCTCAAGGAAGCTCTCAAAACAAGCGCAAAGGTACTTGTCCCGACATTTGTCGTAGACAGGGCTCAGAGGGTACTTTACGAATTTGACCGTTTCCAGAAAAAATATCCTGATCTCAAGATGCCGAAGATCTATCTTGATTCACCGATGGGAATAAAGGTAACTGAGATCTATGGCAAATACATTCCCCTGCTTTCAAGGGACCTTAAAGAAATGTTTCTTAAAGGTGATGATCCATTCGAACCGGAGAACTTCCAGTTCACACGGTCATCTGATGAATCGAGAGCCATAAATGAAGAAAAGAGCGGGATAATCCTTGCAGGAAGCGGCATGTGTTCAGGAGGAAGAATAATGCACCATCTGAAGCATAACCTCTACAAGTCCGATACACATGTCATGTTTGTCGGATATCAGGCCCATGGAACATTGGGGCGCAGACTCGTTGACGGGGCAAAAGAGATAAGGATAGCAGGGGAAGATGTCTCTGTAAAAGCTCAGTTCCACACTCTTAACGGTTTTTCGGCCCATGCAGACCGGAATGACCTTCTGGAATGGGCAGGAAATTTCCCCAAAAAGACAAGATTCATCGTCGTTCACGGCGAACCAAAGTCAGCACAGGCCCTGGCTATGGGGCTGAACGACAAAGGTTATGCAGCTCAGGTGCCGGCCCTTAATGACACTATAGACCTGCTCGCTCCTGCGGAAGAAAAAATCGTTAAGATGCCTGTAATATCACAGAAGATAATTGACAGGCTGGAACTAAGTCCTCAGGATATAATCCAATTGCTGGCCGCAATTACGCACAAGGCTGACGAGATGCAGAGACAGACAATAGAAACCAAAGACTACGCCCAAATAATGCCTCTGCTGGTTTCTGCTAAGACCTTGCTGGAAACAGCTGCATCATTGGGAGAAAATATTAAAAAAACTGCGTGATCTTTATTGCCTTTGAATTCAATGGGGATATAATACCCTGGTTGCAGTGAGAATAATTCTTAGCATCAGATCAAAATATCACGAAAAGGAGAGAGACCTAATGTCAAAAAGAGTCAAATTAATGATTTTAATTATGTGTACGGCAGCAGTTGCACTCTTTGGCCTTTTTGCATATTTAAACACAAAAGGTCCTGCAGTCCTGGCATCAAGACTGCCGCTCCCTTCGGGATCAGACCCTTATGTGGTATTTGAGACAGCAGAAAACTATTACCCTGTTTCGATCTCTGCTCTTCTGACCAAGGGCCAGTATGCGGCATTCAGGGAAGGATCCGCTGGAAATCGGATCCTTTCCATTGCTAAAACAGCAAAAGAATGTGCGGTCCTTATTGAAGACGGTGAAGAAGGGATCTTCGACATCTATGCTGTAATGCGTCTGCTTCCTGAGGATATTTCCTCCCTGTCGAAGGGAGACCTTCCCAGGTCATGGAAAATGATCCTGGGAAACACCGAGGTCAGGAAGAGCGGCGAAAATGATTCCTGGGAGATAAAGACAACAGAGGCTGATACATACCTCTACTATTCGACAGAGAGAGAAATTGCTATTATCTCCCATAACAGGGACTCCTTCTTTAAGATGCTGAACGTTAGATCAGGCTCTGTGAAAGGGATCCCAAAAAATTACTGGGGCAAAGAAAAAAAGTCATGGCCTGCCCACATTGAGATCAGTGATGGAGGACTCCTATTTACAGATGACGAGATACAACCTCCTCTGATTCTGAAAGCCGCCTGGCGTTCACATGAACCTGACAAAAAAACAGGCAGGATAGGAGAAGCCATATGGAAGATCCAAGGGCTCGACAAAAGGATCTCTCCAATTTTTCTTAAAGCACTCGAATCAAAGAAATGGGATACCACAAACTGCATCATCCCTGAACCATTCCTCCTGTCAGCTGGAATGAACCTTCCTGAACGAAAAGGCTCACCTTCTGACTGGCCTTTCCCTCTCAAAACCATTGGTGAACTTGGTAAGAGCATGGGATTGAGCGAAAAAAAAATACAGAAGATACTTTCAGGAGAAACGATATTTTCAGTCGGAGGGTACAACAAGCTTCTTTGGTTCTCACTTCCAGGCATATTGGCGGAATTCACAGGCGACAAAGACCTCATGAGAGAACTTGTTGATGCGTTCTGGAACAAATTGTTCTTTGGCGCTGAACCCAGACCCATTGATGGCTTTGATTTTGGCGGAACCACCAACGTTCCTTTTTCTGTAGTAGGTGCCGGCAGGGGAAATGTCGCCATACTCGGACTGCTCTCTCCTGAATCGATCAAAGAGACCGTAAAGCTTGAAAGTTTCATTAAAAATAATGAAGAAGCCATAGGCTGGATAGTTGCAGATCTTCCAAAAATTGGGGCTGCACTTAGCGATATGACTAAAATGAATGCCTTCATGAATGACTCAGACGTTGATGATGAACAGTATTTCGAGAGAGATTCAGAGAACATTTTCCAGCCGGATAACACATTTTCGCCTTTTGATCAGGGCATCTCGGATTCATTTGGAAATGTCTTAAAGGGAATGGGCAAGACTCTCATCGTTTGGGAAACAGCCGAATCGGGCAGAATAAACTGGTACAGGAACTCAAAATAGAAGTGACCTGTTAACTTATGTGATCTGATAATAAATTTATGATTTAGATCAGTAATGATAAACCGGAGGGATAACGAAATGTACTGCAATGCGCTGAAAGTTTTGAAGGAACGGGGTTTCGTTGAGTGGAGCAGCCACAATGAAGAGCTTGATGAACATTTTTTAAATAATATGGTCACAGGCTATATAGGTTTCGACCCCAGTGCCGACAGCCTCCACGTAGGAAACCTCGTAGCAATAATGGGTCTTGCATGGATGCAGCGCCTCGGGCATCGCCCCATAGCCCTTGCCGGCGGAGGTACAGGACGAATAGGCGATCCTTCAGGCAAGAGCGCAGAGAGAAACCTCCTCTCAGAAGAAATGATAAGCTACAACGTCGGACGGATAGCAAAACAACTGGAACATTTCCTTGATTTCAACTGCGGGCAGAACAGCGCCGTACTTGTAAACAACAACGAGTGGCTTAAAAAACTCAATTACATAGAATTCCTGAGGGACATAGGGAAATATTTTTCAGTAAGCTTCCTTGTCAACAGGGACTACGTAAGGAGCCGCGTCATTGACCCGGACAAGTCAATAACATATACGGAGCTTTCATACATACTGCTTCAGGCTTACGACTTCAACCACATGTACAACGAGTTGAACTGTACACTGCAGATGGGAGGCAACGACCAGCAGGTCAACATAATCGCAGGCATGGACCTGGCAAGGAAAAAATCCGGCGGCCAGTGCTACGGCATCACATTCCCACTCCTGCTCAACGCACAGGGACAGAAATTCGGGAAATCAGAGAGCGGAGCCGTCTACCTGTCTCCGCATCGCACAAGCATATACAAGTTTTACCAGTTCTGGATAAATGTCGATGACAGCGATCTTGAAAAGCTTTATAAACTTTTCACATTCATGGAGCTTGATGAGATAAGTGCCGTCATCGAAGAGCACAACAAAAATCCTCATTTAAGGTCAGCTCAGAAAAAACTCGCATGGGATCTGACGTGCAGGGTGCATGGAGAAGATGCCGCGAAAAGGGCTAAAGACGCAAGCGCCATCCTCTTCGGTGAAATGGACATAAGGGAAGCAGATACAGAACTCCTTGACACACTCTCTGCAGAGATACCGTTTGCAGAAACCGACTCAATAATTGGCGGCCCAATGACAGATCTTCTTGTTCTCTCAGGCGGATGTGCCTCAAAGGGTGAGGCGAAACGTAAAATAAAAGAGGGCGGAGTTTACCTCAACGGAGTCAAAGTTACAGACGAGTCAAAGCTGATTTCATCCGAAGATCTCCTGAACGGCGGATATGTCCAGTTACGGGTGGGCAAAAAAGATTTCAGGCTGGTCAAATTCAGAGATTAAAACACTGCCCTTAAATACATTTTAGGCGCATGCAACGCGGGGATCGTCGCTGTCTGAAAAATAGGACCTTTCCCGCGTTTTTCAAGTCAGATGATAAATTATTTAGGAGCCTTAATATGGATCGGAAACTCAGATTTTTTTTCCGTTTTGCAAAAATGATAAGACCCGGATGGAGAGCAACGGCTCTTTTTTATTTTCTTTTCATCCCTGTCAGGCTTATCGCGCCAAGGAAAAAAGTTGCCCAAAAAAACATCGAACTTGTTTTTCCGGACAAAACTGATTCCGAAAAAAGGAAAATGCTTGATGGATCTTACAGGAGTATGATATGGACCGGCATCGAAATGCTTTCCTGGCAGAGAGATCCCTCTCTCGTTGACAAATGGATAGTCGAGATCAAGGGCAGAGAACACATGGACGAGGCCTTTGCCCGTGGCAAAGGAGTCATTGTAGTATCAGCCCACTGCGGGAACTGGGAACATGCTGCAGCCTGGCTGGGAAGGAACTGCAAGGGCGTAGGCGTGGTCAGACACTCTGATGACCCGTTTCAGAGGGAACTCATTGATACACTGAGGCGTAACGGCGGACTGCGGACACTGGGAAAAGACGATCCAATGACAAGGGCTGTAAGCATACTGAGAAAAAATGAACTTATAGGTCTTGCAGCAGACCAGCACGGCGGAGGAGATGGGATCATGGTCCCCTTCTTCGGCCATGAGACCAGCACTTTTCAGGGAGCCGCGGTTTTTGCGTGGATATCAGGAGCCTCCATACTGCCATACCAATCCATCAGGATAGAGCCGTTCCGTTTCAGACTGGTGATCGGCCCCCCGATCGAATGGGAGAAGGGCGAGGACCGGGAGGCAACATTCAAGTCATTGACAGCAAAAGTGAATCTGGAGCTGGAAAAAATAATACACAGGGCGCCCGAACAGTACCTATGGCAGCACAAGCGATTCAAGGAGCACTTTTCCGGCTAGCTTTTCTTTTTGACCTGCGCGTCCGGATCGTCGCAGACCAGGGTCCCTGCAACTGCGAAATTGTCGTTTGCCATTTCGTTGATAATGATGCGGACTGACGTTTTAGGGACCTCCATGGTCTCACAAAGGGCTTCAGTGACCTTTGTGACCATATCGCGCTTCTGTTCGAGAGTACGGCCTTCTTTGATGTTTACTATTACGATCGGCATGGACTTTCATCTCCTGTACTTAATGTTGTTGGTTCTTGCCTGTGAAGCTTATTTTAACCTTCTGCATGAGGGGTGTCCACATGGAAGGCATGGAAAGTATCAGCATATTTCTGGGTTTCGCGGCAGGAGCGGTGACAGGCTCTTTCATAAACGCTGCAGCGATGCGCACTGTTGCAGAAAAAAAATGGTGGGGAGACGAGCGTTCTGTTTGTGATAAATGCGGCAGAAAGCTAAGTTTTTTTGACCTAATACCCATAATATCCTACATAGTTCTCCATGGACGCTGCCGAACATGCAGAAGCGTCATACCGCCCAGACACTTCATATCTGAGCTGACCGGCGGGATCATCGGAGCACTTTCTGTCTGGTACTGGGGAATAGGTGCTCCTCTGATCTTCTCTTTCATAGCTCTTTTTTTCATGCTCTTCCATTCTCTTACGGACATTGAAAGCGGATACATTTACGATTCCTGGGCGATCGCAATGGCAGCGATCTCGGTCCTGGCAAGACTGCCGGGAGGACTTCCTGCTTTGATCGACGGAGCAATGGGCGCAGCCCTTGGGTTTGTATTTATTTATGCGATAGTTCTCCTCAGCCGCGGTGGGATGGGCATGGGAGATGCAATGATGATGGTCGGTATCGGAGCCCTTATGGGATGGAAACTTACTATTCTCAGCCTTTACCTCGGTTTTATGACGAGCGGTGTTATAGTAATACCGCTTCTGATCGCAAAAAAAATCAACAGAAAGGATGCTGTGGCGCTTGGTCCGTACCTTGCAGCAGGATGCATCCTCGCGATATTTACAGGGAGATGTATTTTCGATTATCTGGGTTTCAGCCTTGGCTGGCCCTGGTCAAATATATGACGGGAGTGTCTGACAAATGATCTTTTCAGAATGTTACATGGATCTTATAAAACCTTTCAAATTCAGAATGCCGCAGGAAGTGACCTTCGGATCGGGCTGTTCACGAACAGCTCCGGAAAAAGCAGCGCTGCTCGGATCCAAAAGACCCCTATTCATAACCGGCAGTCACATGGCACAAAGCGAACATCTAACAAGGCTTATGGAAAGGTCTTCAGAACTGGGCATGTGTCCGGATCACTGGGACAAGGTCGAACCGGAACCTCCGGTGGAGCTCCTTGAAGAAGCTGCCGTCTTCATAAGAAATGGTTCTTATGACTGCCTGATAGCCTTTGGAGGCGGAAGCTCCATGGATTTTGCAAAGATGGCGGCAGTAATGGCTGAAAATCCCGAGATAAGAGTATCAGATATGGTAGGAAGTGAAAAGATCCCGAAAAAAGGCCTTCCGACAATAATGATACCGACCACCTCTGGAAGCGGATCGGAAGTTTCTGCAGTCGCAGTATTTTCATTCACTGACGAGAGCATGAAAAAAGGAATATCAAGCAGGTTCCTTGTTGCCGACATTGCACTTGTTGATCCTGAGCTTACACTTGACCTCCCTCCGCATATCACTGCGGCGTCAGGCATGGACGCTCTGGTTCACGGAGTGGAATCCTTCCTCTCTCTCGGAACCAATCAATTCACGCAGGACCTTGCTCTCATAGCTATCAGAAATATATATTCCAACCTTACAGAATGTGTTCTCAACGGTCAAAACCTCAAGGCAAGGGAAGCACTGTCCTATGGAAGCATGATAGCAGGAATGGCTTTTTCAATGTCAGGAACAGCAGGCGTCCACGCCATGGCCTACCCGCTCGGGGGACAGTTTCATGTGCCGCACGGGGAGGCCAACACAGCCCTTCTTAGATGGGTAATGGAATACAACCTTGAAGGGTGTGAGGAGAAATTCATTCCTATAGCAAAAGCAATGGGAGTCTACTCCGACCGAATGTCTGCCTGCGATGCGGCCAATGCCGCGCTTAAGGCCATTGTTGAACTTGGCGAGAAGATAAGGGTAAAGACCAGGCTGAGGGAGTTCGGTATACCCAAAAAGGCATCATCTGAAATGGCCGAAGCCGCACTCAAAGAGGTAAGACTGATGTCAAACAACCCCCGTCCGCTTGATTTTGAAGCCGTTAAAAAAATATATGAAAACGCCTGGTAGCATGTGAAAAACCTGCACCT
>JBFXIQ010000004.1:0-38756 GCA_050175815.1 Synergistaceae bacterium | reverse complement strand
GCATTCACAGTAATAAATTCAAACATGCGCACGCTTTCATCTATAAAAACAGGATATTTCTTTTTTGTCCCCAGTGGAGAACAGCCGCCTCTTACGTACCCTGTAAGAGGCTGGACCTCTTTTAGCGGGACAAGTTCGGTGCTCTTGTTTCCGCTTGCCAAAGAGAGAGCCTTGAAGTCGAGTTCCCTGCCCGCAGGCAGACAGACCATCATTACACCTGTCTTATCTCCTCTGACGCAGAGTGTCTTGAAAGTCTGTTCCTCCGGCACGCCGGTCTTTAATGCCGCATCCTCCGCAGAGAGCGCGCTTTCATCAACCTCGTACCCGATCAGCTCAAACCGTATCTTTGCGTTTTCTAATATCCTGACTGCGTTAGTCTTTTTTACAGAAGCCATATCAATACCTCCAATGCAGTATATAATAGAGTATAGCGCATCTATTTGAGTGTGGAAGAGGGATATTGATGGAAGGTTTTTTTGACGGAGCCTCAAGAGGCAATCCGGGAAAAGCAGGAGCCGGTGCTCTTATGATAAATGACGAGGGAAAAGTGGTATGGGAAACATCCCGTTTTCTTGGGGAAAAAACAAATAACGAAGCCGAATACATGGCCTTGATACTCCTGCTCAGAGCAGCAAAAGAACACGGGGTCAGATCTCTCAGGGTCTTCGGGGACAGCAAATTGGTGGTAAGTCAGGTCTCACGGCAATGGAAGATCAACCTTCCCCACTTGCGCCTCCTGGCGCAGCAGGCATGGGAACTGGCCGACGGGATGGACATCTCCTATCACTGGATACCAAGGGAACAGAACAAAAGGGCAGACATACTCTCCAACGAAGGCATAGACGGCGCAGGATAATTTTCTTAATAAACGTTGAGCGGACTGCATGGTCATACCTAAAAATGACCACGCAGCCCGCTCTTATTTTATTTTCTTCTTTATTGAGAACTATCCCCTATTATCTATTACCCTTTTGGTCTTCTTCTCGCTCCTGGGGAGTTCGCCTATCTTCATAACTTCCGGTATTATTTTTATTCCAAGTCCCGATTTACAGGCTCTTTCCAGCTCCTTCTCAAGCTCTTCCCGGTCAGCCCCTTCGAAGGCCTCTGCCTGGACTATCATTCTGTCCCTCAGGTCTTCGTTGTTCAGTATTATCCTGTACTCACTGGAAAATCCTTCTATATTCCTCAGTATCTCCTCAACCTGCGCCGGATATATGTTTGTTCCCTTGACCTTGATCATGTCGTCGCTTCTCCCGACTATCCTGTCCAGCCTCGGAAATGGGGAACCGCACGGACATGTCCCCGGGATGATACGCGAAATATCGTGAGTCCTGTAGCGGATAAGCGGAGCAGCTTCTTTCCTCAAGGTCGTTATGACGATCTCTCCCTGCTCTCCGTCAGGAAGCACCTTGCCTGTTGCCGGGTCAATTATTTCGCAGTAGATGAAATCATTGAAATAGTGCATCCCTGTATGTTCCGAACAGTCGATAGCTATTCCCGGTCCGTATATTTCAGTAAGCCCGTAAATATCAAAGAACTCAATGCCCAGGCTCTGGTAAATGCGGTCACGTACCTTATCTCCCCATCTTTCAGATCCAAAAATACCTTTTTTCAGTTTGATCTCGCTCCGCATCTCCCTGCGGTCGACCTCTTCGGCAATAAGAAGCCCGTATGAAGATGTTCCTATGAGTACAGATGCTTCAAGATCCCTCATAAGCTGGAGCTGCCTGTCAGTGTTTCCGCTTCCGGTAGGAATGACCATCGCTCCAAGGCGTTCAGCTCCGGCCTGAAAGCCAAGACCGGCAGTCCAGAGGCCAAATCCCGGCGTCACCTGCACCCTGTCTTCCCTTGTTACTCCGGCGAACTGATAGCATCTTTCCATCATGACCGCCCAGTCTTCAAGGTCCTGGCTGCTGTATGGGAGGATCACCGGTATGCCTGTCGTTCCCGAAGAAGAGTGCACCCTGACTATCCGGTCATTCGGGACACACTGCATTCCCATGGGGTATGCGTCCCGGAGGTCCTGTTTAGTCGTGAAAGGCAGCGATTCAAACTGGTCTTTCGTCATCAGGGTGTTCACAGGGATACCTCTGTACTTTTCGAGATACATCGGACTGAACTTAGCTACTCTTCTCACCTGGGCAAAACACTGGCTCATTATTGACAATTCATTCATTACTCTCAGCTCCGCTCTTCTGATTACTTAATTTCTTAAGTTTGTATCTTCTGAAAAAATAATAACGATTCAGTTTAAAGCTGTTTTCTGGCTGCCTCTGCTCCCATAAGGAAAGCTTTTCTGTTGATCTCCAAAAGCCTGGGTTTTATGCAGCACTCCATTGCTTCCCTGATCTCATCTTCTTCAAAAGGCAGTATCCCTGCTCCGACTGAAAAGCCAAGCAGCACGATGTTGAGTGTCCTCGCATCCCCGGCCTCTATTGCCATAGGGGCAGCGTTGATGCAGAACCCCCTGCCGATGTTATTTTTGATCGCGCTGAGATATTCATCACAATAATACTCGCCTTGGCGGAGCGCAACGTTTGTAGGGATTATGCAGTCGACGTTCACTACCGCGGACGCGTTGGGCTTCAGCCTGTTGAGCTGTCTTGCCGCCTCGGCAAGTTCGAATCCTATCAGGACATCAGCGTGACGAAGGGGGATCACAGGCGATACATCCTGAGATCCGATCCTGATGTGGCTTGATACGGAACCACCCCTCTGTGCCATACCTATCGTCTCTGAAGTCCGGACGAAGAGTCCTCTTCTCTGTGCCGCTTCAGAAAGTATCTTTGAAGCGAGCAGTGTCCCCTGACCTCCCACACCTGCTATCACTATACTGCTAAACATTTCGATCGACCCTCTTTATCGCGCCGACAGGACAGACCTTCACACAAATAGAACAGTCTGTGCAAATCGACTCGTTAATTACGACCTTTCCGTCCTTTCCGACAGACATTGCAGGACATCCAAGCTGTTTTATGCATTTCAGGCACCCTATGCACGCCTCGTTGACCCTGCGTACAGTCACTGGAAGTTTGATGAGGGCAATGCAGGGAGCTTTTGCTATGACTGCCGAAGGCCCGTTGTGTTCAAGGGCATTATTGAAGGCATTGACCGTCTCTTCGTATTTGAAGGGATCCACTGTCGATATGTGCTCCACACCGCATGCTCTCAGCATCTTTTCAATATCCAGTGGTTTCGCCGGCATGCCCATTGCGGTCCTTCCGGTCCCCGGATGAGGCTGTCCGCCCGTCATTGCAGTGGTATGGTTGTCCAGCACTGCTATAGTTATGTCAGTGTTCTGATAGACCGCGTTGATGATCCCTGGGATTCCCGTGTGGAAAAATGTCGAGTCACCGATGAATGCAATGCACTTAGTTCCTTTTTCGGCAAGTTTGATCCCCTGGGCAATAGTTATCCCGGCACCCATGCAGAGACAGGTATCCACAGTGTTCAGGGGGGCGGCGTTCCCAAGTGTGTAGCAGCCGATATCCCCGCAGTATACTGTCTTTTCATGGTTTTTAGCTGCTGTTTTGGCAGCGTAGAAAGATGCCCTGTGCGGACATCCGGCACAAAGAACCGGCGGCCTCACGGGAAGTTTGGGGATTTCGACCATTGCAGGGTCTGCGATTTCTGCTCCCGCAAACTTCAGCAGTGTATTTTTTATCGATTCAAAACTGTACTCCCCGTTGCATGGCATGTCGCCTGTCATTTTGCCAAAGATATCATTTTCCCCCGCTGATACAAGAAGCAGTTGCTCTTCAAGCACAGGGTCGAGTTCTTCGACGACCATGACCTGATCGACCGAGGACAAAAATTCCTCTGCAAGGCTGAGCGGCAGTGGGTATGGCGTGCCGACCTTGAATACCGTCAGGTCAAGATCAAATTCTTTTATCACTTCCATTGCATAAAGGTACGATATTCCCGATACAGCTATACCCTTCTTTCCTCCCTTTATGATCCTGTTAAAGGAAAGCGTGCTGAATTTATCTGAGATAAGTTTTTGCTTTTCTTCCAGCTCGCCATGTTTCCTGTATGAAAGAGCAGGGAATATTATCCAGTCAGGTTTTTTTTCAAAACCTGCGGCAGGCCTGGGACCCGGATCATTCTCCAGATCCACCGTTGCGCTTGCATGACAGACCCTTGTCGTTGGCCTGAGAAATACAGGGAGCTTAAACTCTTCAGAGAGGTCGAATGCAGACGAGACCATCTCATAAGCTTCTTCGGGAGAAGACGGGTCGAACACCGGCAAGTTCGCATATTTCGCAAAGTGTCTGGTATCCTGCTCAGTCTGTGAAGACCATGGACCCGGATCGTCTGCAACTACTACGACCATACCGCCCCGGACACCCACGTAAGAAAGGCTCATGAGAGGATCGGCAGCAACGTTCAGTCCGACCTGCTTCATCGTTACCATTGATCTTGCTCCGGCATAGGCAGCTCCGGCTGCAACTTCCATCGCTGTTTTCTCGTTTGTCGACCACTGGACTTCTATTCCCGGTATCTTCTCATTCAGAAGCGTCTCGATTATTTCTGTAGAGGGAGTGCCCGGATAGCCTGAGACGACACTGACCCCTGATTTGGCAGCGCCAAGGGCTATAGCCTCGTTGCCCATACAGACTCTTTTAGTCATTTAAAGCCCTCCTCAATGTGCAAAAAGCCTGCCATAGAAATGACAGGCTCCTGTTAATTTTAAGAGTGTTCTATGCCTGGTCTATTCTATTCTGCGTTTCTTCTGACTGACTCTTCTCTCAGTGGGAAGAGGCTCTCCTCTTCCTGCCAGGATGTTTATAGCATTTTTAAAAATAAAGTCAAGCCAAAAGAAGTTTATATTAGCGGAACCTTTGGGTTTTCCATGTCCTGCTTTAACTTACGGAGCAGTATCCACGAAAAGAGCCCTGTCATCAAAGCAGCTCCAAAAAATGATATTGGCTGGAACCACCAGATATTGTCAAGTGAGAGTATCCTCGACTGTGAGAGTATCCTCGACAAAAAGTGAGCCGCCGGGACACGAACTATCAGGGATCGGAATATCTGTGTGATAAGCCCAAAAGTTGAAAATCCCGTAGCAACAAAAAGAGCGTTGTATATCACACTATAGATGACCATCGGATAACCTGATATCGTAATACGAATCGCCTGAGCCGCTATTCTGGCAATATCTTCAGTCGGCCTGAAGAGCTGAATAACGGGAAACGGGAAAAGGGCGACGATAAGCCCCAGTCCTCCCGTTATTACAGTGCTGATTATAAAGGCGGACCTGATCCCTTTTTTCATCCTCGCCAAATCGCGCCTTCCGTAGTTGAAAGCAAGGAATGGGATCGAGCACGATATTGATCCCGTTTGCGATAAGGAAATATTTGAGTGGCACCATTGTATTTCCCTGACACCTGAAGACAGAATTCACGACATAAGAAAAGCTTATCAGTATGAAAGTCGGAGGTATCTGCAAGATGGAAAAGAGTATGGAAGAGAACCATCGCTATAGAGGGGATCGACAGTTTAATGAGCGTGCTGAGCACAGGACCCCTGCCAAGGTCTGCCTTGCCCTTGAGCAACGTCATCCTCTTAATTATCTTCAATAATTTCATTCAGATTCTCCTTGTGGAAATATTCGGTCTATTATAATGCAAAACCGACCTGAGGTATTATAATGTTGAGTAAAGGAGGTGTGTTTATGTTTAAAAGGTTTATTGAGATCATGAACAGCAGCGGGTGCCTTGCAGGAAGCAAAGTTGTTCTGGCTGCTGCAGATGCAGACAGTATTGAGGCAATAAAGCTCGCGATAAAGAGAGGTCTGGGAAGAGCTATACTTACAGGAGACAGTGAGCTGATCCTTCCGGTGGTAAAAGAGGCCGGGATCTCTGATAAAGTGGAAATAATCCACGCGGAGTCCCTCTCTTCTGCCGCTGCGGTCGCGGTGCAGTGCGTAAGGGAAGGAAAGGGCGACGCCCTGATGAAAGGTCTGATCAACACTACCGATTTCCTTAAAGCTGTGCTGGACAGGGAAAACGGCCTCAGGACAGGACGCCTTCTCAGCCATCTTGCGATAATGGAGATACCAGGGGAGAACCACCTCTCTTTCTGTACGGACAGCGGATTCAACGTTGCACCAAGCCTTGACCAGAAAAAACAGATACTAAGAAACGCGCTGGAAGCTATAAGCGCCCTTGGCTACGAACACGTAAACGCAGCATGCATCGCCGCAAATGAAAAAGTCGATCCAAATGTACAGTCAACAGTTGATGCCGACGGCCTTGTAAAAGCATGGGAAAACGGCGAATTTGACGACCTTCCCTGTTCCTGCACA
Organism: Synergistaceae bacterium; assembly: GCA_050175815.1. Lineage (GTDB taxonomy): Bacteria > Synergistota > Synergistia > Synergistales > Synergistaceae > Caenicola. The sequence goes on along the minus strand of JBFXIQ010000004.1, from coordinate 32,449 downwards.
GTAGAAGGACCGATGGCTATCGATGTTGTAGCATCGCAAAAGTTCGCCGAACATAAAGGCATCAAGAGCAAAATAGCGGGTAAGGTCGACCTTACTCTGGTCCCCAACATAGAGTGCGGAAACGTCCACTGTAAAACGCTTGTCCACTACTGCCATGCTCAGATGGCAGGACTGGTCCTCGGCGCAATGGTGCCCATAATCCTTGTTTCAAGATCTGACCCGCCTGAATCAAAATTCCTCAGCATGGCGCTTGCATGTATCATTTCCGGAGGAATGAAGTAGCCATGTACAGGATCCTCGCTGTAAACCCCGGATCGACTTCAACAAAGATAGCGGTATACGAAAACGGAGATGAGATCCTCAAAGAAAACATCCCTGTCGATCAGGATATCATCTCAGCGTATAAATGTGTTCTGGATCAGCTTGAACATAGATTCGACCTTATCAAAAGGACCCTCATCGATAAGGGTGTCAAACCTGACAGCTTTGACGCAGTCGTCGGAAGGGGGGGTATACTGGCTCCAATGCCCAGCGGGACATATCTTGTAACAGAAGAGATGACAGGTTACCTTAAAGAGGCTCCACGAGGGGAACACGCATCAAATCTCGGAGCGTTCATAGCTGAAAAATTTGCACATATGTCAGGCTGCGAAGCATATATCGTCGATCCTGTCTCAGTTGATGAACTTACTGACGTAGCGAGGATATCGGGAGCACCTGAAATCAAAAGATCAAGCCTCGTCCATGCGCTGAACCAGAAAGCCGTGGCAAGAAAAGTTGCGGCTGATCTGGGGAAAAAATATGAAGACTGCAGGTTCGTTGTGGCGCATCTCGGAACAGGCATAACCATCGGAGCCCATTCCAGCGGCAAGATCGTTGATGTAGTGGGTGCAAAAGCTGACGGCCCATTCTCCCCTGAACGCGCCGGAGGGCTTCCCGTCGGGGAACTGGTCGATCTAATTTTCAGCGGCATTTACACCAAAGAGGAGCTTAAGAAAAAACTGCTTTCGGGATGGGGTATTGTGGCCTATCTGGGAACGCGCGATATTAGGGAAGTCTTCAAAATGGCCGAAAACGATCCGGAAGCTCGGATAATCCTGAAAGCTTTTGTATATCAGATCGCGAAAGGCATTGGAGAGCTCTGCACGGTGCTTGACGGTGAGATCGATGCTGTGATACTGACTGGAGGCATGGCCTACTCCGACCGACTGATGGAAATGCTTCTGAAAAAAATAAAATTTCTTGCTCCGGTAGTCACGATACCCGGAGAAAACGAACTGGAAGCACTTTACAAAGGAGCAGAAAGGATACTCCTTAAAGAAGAAAGACCAAGGCTCTACCCCGGCGGTGAATATATCTGACAAAAATTACCCAAATGATCTGTAAAATAAAATTATTACAGATAATACGGTAATTCTCCTCACTCGCTTTCAATCAATATGTGGGAGAATTGATCAATATAACTCGCCGGAGGTGTTTGCTTTGTTATTGAAAAAACGCCGTGGAGGATGTCCTCCCTGAATATTGCTTCTGCCGATCGTGGCGGTCGCCGCGTCATTTTCATGGATCGTAGCCAAAGCAAAAGAAATTACAAGCAAAGGTCCTAAGGACAAATAAAAGCTGGGGGGATACAAATGCTTTTTACCGGAAAGTTTTCCAAAGAAGACCTCAAAAAGAACAAGAGAAGATTCTATCTTATTGGGGGACTTATGCTCTTTCTTGGCCTCATCTCTCTCACAATGCCTCTGCTCGCCTCGTTCGCAGTGGAAACAATAGTAGGGCTTCTTTTGATAGCAGTAGCTTTTAGTCAGGGATGGAGCGCTTTCAGAGGATTTAGTGACGGCGGGAAACCTTGGCATGAGACCATTATGGCAGTGGCAGCGATGACAGCAGGTTTTATCTTCCTGATCCATCCGGTGGCCGGGGTGATGACGCTGAGCATAATACTCGCAGCATATTTTATGGCAGACGGAGTTACAAAAATTATCGAATACTTCAGAATAAGAGAAATAGAAGGCTCTATATGGATCCTTGTTTCAGGACTTTTGGGCGTTATCCTCTCTGTAATGATGTGGAAGAACCTCTTTACCGGAGCTGCGGTAATAGGGATCATACTGGGGATAAACCTTGTTTTCAGCGGCATAAGCCTTATCCTGCTCGGAAGGGGCTGTTCGAAAGCCTCAGGTGACTGTTAGACCGAACCTGACCTATCTTTGATATTAAAAAAAGCCAGGGGCATATCAACACGCTCCCCTGGCTTCTCTCTTTTTGTTCTGCCAATTTACATAAACAATCCGGCCCAATAACCGAACAAGTCAAATATCATCATAAGTCCGGCAAAAACAAGGACCAGTCCGGATATGATCTTGATCTGCCTGCCATGTTTCTTGAGCCACTGGAAGACGCCTTTAATATTTGTGAAAAAGACTGCCGCAAGTATATATGGAACTCCCAGGCCCATTGAAAAGACAAATAGGTAGAAAACTCCCTGCAAAACTGTTTTTCCGCTTCCCGCAAGCATGAGGGCAGAACCAAGAAACGGACCAAGACATGGAGACCAGCCAAGAGAGAATGCTGCCCCAAAGAGCAAAGCACCAATAAACCCGCCGCGTTTCTGCAGGCCAATGTCGATCTTTTTTTCAACGTCCAGGAAACCTATCTTGAATATTCCAAGGAAATGGAGCCCAAATATAAAAATTATTGCTCCGCTTACCCGCTGTAAAACCATCCTGTGTTCATTCATAACAGCGCCAATAGCAGTTGCTGTGGCTCCCAATGCCATAAAGACCAAAGTAAACCCGCAAACAAAACCTATCGTATTTACGATGCTTGCTTTTTTCCCATGTTCTGTTTCAGCGGCAAGGTACATGAGATATACAGGAAGCATAGGAAGCATGCACGGCGATATGAAGGCCAAAAAGCCTTCGAGAAATAAAAGTGGAAGGTCAGTCCACATTTACTTTATTTCCTTTATTACCTTTAGCACTGTCTCTTTTGTCGTCTCACCAAATATCTGCCAGTGAAGTTTACCCTCACGATCCACTACGACAGTAGTTGGCAGCCACTTTATGTCATAGAGTTTTGCAGCTTTACCTTCTGTGTCTAAGAGGACCCTCATTCCGTAGCCATTTTCCTTGACGAATGCCTCGACTTTGCTCTTCGTGTCTCTTTTGCCGTCTGTCATGTTTACGGCAAGCAGTACCGCATCATTCTTTTTCTTCAGCTCCTTGTCCAGAAGGTCGAAATCGGGCATCTCTTTTTTGCAGGGCGGACACCATGTAGCCCAGAAATTGATGACTACCGTCTTTCCTTTAAAATCACTGAGTTTTATGTTCTTTCCATTCAAATCGGCAAGCTCGAAGTCGCTTACCGGTGAGCCTATTTCTATTGCCGGTGCGATCTGTGCATAGCTGAATATGATCATTACTGCAGCAAGAAAGCCGAACAAGGTCTTTTTCATGGGGCATCTCTCCCGTTTCCAGATTTAACACTCTGACATTCTATATTCAAATATCGATGTTGTCATAAGTGATGCGGCGTATTTTTAAAACAACTACAATAATTGATCTATTATGCCCTGTCATTGACAACATGGCCAATTCACTGCTATTTTCTCTAATGTAATTCATTCAATTGGGGGGAATAATGATGTCGTTTTATAAGATCAGAAGCAAGACACGCTCGTGGGATGGTGAACCGATCGGAATACTGATACTCGATGCCGCATACCCTTGTGTACCCGGGAACGTCGGAAACGCGACCACCTATCCATTTCCTGTTCGCTACCATGAAGTTAAAGGGGCCTCAATAGAAAGACTTCTGAATCAGCGGGACCTGACGCTCCTGGAACCATTCCTTGAAGGAGCACGCAAGCTCGAAGCTGAAGGAGTACGTGGAATAACAGGCGCCTGCGGCTTTATGGCTCTTTTCCAGCAGGAGATAGCCGATGCGGTAGATATCCCTGTCTTTATGTCGAGTATGCTTCAGGTCCCCTTTATAACCAGAACGCTCAAAAGGGGTCAGAAAGTCGGGATAATATCGGCAAACGCTTCTGTTATGACTGAACAGCATCTCAGAAATGTGGGCATTACTCCTGATATGCCGGTTGTCCTTTACGGAATGGAAGATAAATATGAGTTCCGTTCATCTGTTCTGGAAGAAAAAGGAACAATGGATACAGACGTTATAGAAAAAGAGATCCTTGAAGTATGTGATCAGATGCTTAAAGATCACCCCGAAGTGGCGGCTATACAGCTTGAGTGCAGCGACCTTCCTCCCTTTGCTGCAGCAGTACACGCACATACCGGACTGCCTGTATTTGATTTCATAACCATGATAAGACACGTGGAATCCGCTTTAAACCCAACAAAATACTGCGGACCCGGCTACCGCATGTAATTAAAAATCTTCGTTTATGATCCTGATTTTTATATGCGTTGACTAAGGACCGGCATTTTCCATCAGCCGGTCCTTTCCTTTTGTTTTATCAATACCCTGATAAAGGGTAAAACGATCAATTGTGCAACAGACCGGTCCTGAAAAATTCCTTTGTTAAACCTTCCCCGGGGATCTCCTCTGTTTAAGAAAAGTCTCTGTTTCAGTCAGCATCATGCCTGCTATGACCAGCATACCGCCAACCGCTCCCTGTAGGTGGAATGGATCTTGCCCGCTGAGCACGGCAACCATATAACCGAAAAGGCCCTCCAGTGAAAAGATGACCGCAACATGTGATTCAGGTGTGATCCTCTGAGCTTTGAACTGGATGATAAAACACAATATTGTGTTTCCAAGAGAAACACAGAGCAGCGTAGCCCATATTTTAATGCTGAATGATCCAATTTCAGGCAGCGGCTCGAATATGCAGGCTAATATTGTCATGACTGCTGCAAGCATTATTATGTGAAGTGCAACAAGGCGGTATGGCTCGACTCTTCTTGCTCCGAACCCTGCAGCAAGGACCTGGAACGCATAAAAGATCGCCATTATGAAAGAAAGAAAATCTCCGCCGTTAAATTCCATCCCGGGGGTAAATCCCATTACGAGCAGACCCAAGGTGGTTATGCCTGCACCTGCAAATATCCACAAACTTGGTTTTGTCTTATAGATGATCCAGACAAATAGAGGGACCAGTATGACATTCAAACCTCCGATGAAGGCCTGTTTGCTTGCCGTGCTGTAAACCAGACCAAAGGTCATGGATATAAATACTCCGGTCAGGACAGCTGTAAGAATTGAAGATATTGCCCAGTCCCGTCTTGTCGAGGTAATTATTTTCTGAGGAAAGATCAATATAAGAAAAAAAGCAGCCATCAGCATCCTCAACGCGACTGCCCACAGAGGGGTGATCGTCCTTGCCAGCAATGCGCTCATTGGAATGCCTGCTCCCCATATCAGGGCGACGAGCACCAGAAGCATATCTGCCATCAATATCTGCTTTGCGCTGAATTCTGTTTTTAGTTCTCCCATTGCACTGCCTCCGGATCCTCAAGAGCTTTTGATATCTGGTCTTTGATCCTGTCGATCTTCCTAAGGAAATAATACGCGATCACTGCGCTTATGGATCCGCATATAAAAAGTGCCCAGTCAGTTCCGAGATGATCAGCCAGCCTCCCTGAAAGCAAACTGCCAAATGGCGGGATTCCAAGGGTCGCCATCGTATAAAGCGCCATTATCCTGCTCCTGTTGCCGGCAGGGACCATAGACTGAAGAAGCGTATTGCACGAGATCGTGCTTGTTACCATACAGAACCCGACAGGGGCGGCAAGTGCTATGCCGGCGTAAATATTTCCTGAAAGCGAAAAAAAGACTACTGAAACTCCAAAAGCAAGACATGCCCTTGTGCACCACCAGTAAAGCCTGTCCGAAGATTTCAGTGATGCCATTATAAATGATCCCGCAAGAGCTCCTATCGCTACTCCCATAAGCAGGAAGCCAAGTGTCTCCGAGGTCCCGCCGAGAACGCTTTTTGCCATTGCAGGCATAAGGACGATGCTTGGGAAGCAGAAGAATCCCGTACTTGCCATCAGCATAAGGAGATAGCGGCTCGGAGCAAAATTTCTGGCCATCCTGAACCCTTCGGCAGTATCTTTTAAGGGCTGTGACCGGCTGCCGTCGCTTTTGCCGATCGGAGGACGCTTCATCTTCATCTTTTTTACCGCAAAAAGCGTTGAAGAATAGGCAAAGCCGTTTATAAGAAAGCAGACTCCCTCTCCAACTGCGTGTATGGCAAAGCCGGCGATCGTCGGCCCGATCATCCTTGCCACGTTGAAATTCATGGAATTGAGGGCAACCCCGTTCGGGACATCTTCTCTTCTGTCTACCATGTAAGAGACAAGAGAATATCTGCACGGCAGTTCAAAAGCATCCAGAAGCCCAAGCAACAGGCTCATAAAGATGACCATGTGGAAAGTAACAAGACCGGTGAGGGTAAGAAAAGCAAGTATAAACGCTACCATCATGCATCCGGCCTGACAGCAGAACAAAGTCTTCCTAAGATCCCATCTCTCGATCAAAGCCCCTGCAAATGGTGCAAATATAAAGACCGAAATGGAGGCTGCGAAATCAATTATACCAAGTGCGCTGTTAAGGCCGGTAAGCCTGAACACCAGCCAACCCATTGCGACACGGTGCATCCAGAGACCGGTCAGCGAAATAGCCTGGGCCATAAAGAAAAGCCTGTAATTTCTGCTCCTTAACGCGCGAAGTGAATCGGGGACGACAATTCGCATAACTAACTCTATAGGCTCACTGTGACAGAGCCTGAAATGATCATCACTACTCCTGCCCACTGCAGCCTGCTTAATTTTTCCTTGAGCACAAAGTGTCCGAAAAGAGCTGCTATAAACGGACTGGTAGAGGTGATCGCCGTAACGACAGCCACCGGCATCACATTGATGCATGTAGTATAAAGTATTGACCCCAAAGCAAGCCCTATTACTGCTGCTGCGAGGATATAAATCCAGGCTTTAAGCGATATGCTCCTCAGTGGCATGATAGATCCGGGACGGTATTTCACTTGAAAAAACCTATAAGTCCATGCCATTATCAGCAGAGCTGATGCCCTGTAGAAAGATATCTCGACCGGTGTAAGACCTGAAGTCTCCATCGCCATTTTAGTCAATGGCGCACCTACAGCCCAGCAAAGGCCCGCACCTATGGCAAAGAGAAAACCTTTCATTAGATTTGAAAGGCCTATCTCTTTAGGGATAGGTCCATCTTTATCGATATTCTGACGATCTCCTCCAAATCTCAGCAAGAGCAGTCCGGAGATGACTATAACTATACCTGACACTATCTGCAGTGTTATTGGTTCACCCAGCATCAGCCATGAAGTCACAACAACAAGGATAGGATATGCGTTCGAGACAGGAACAGCAAGACTTATTCCTATCTTTCTGATCGCAATAAAATAGAGTACGTCCCCAACCATATAGCCCAAAAGCACATTCCCTGCAATGTATAAAAGAGCTTTCGGAGAGGAGACCAGGGGAATGCTGCCCTTTGTATATATAAGTGCTACAGCTAAAGTGAAAAGGAAAAACGAGATTGAACGTATCGGGTTTATCTCATTTGAGGTGCATTTGGACAGCGCCATGCCCCGCGCTACCATGATCGGAGAGGCAGCCCACATTATCGCAACCACAAAACTCAGGAGAAAACCCCATAAAGGCATATCAGCACCCCTTGTCGAACCGATATATTGTATACACTATTTCCGTTTGAGACAACAGAGAAAAACACATTATAAAAAAAAACAAAATATAATGAAGGACAGCATCAGCAAATCTCGTTATTATTTTTTGTTTAAACTGATCGTTCAGGAGAAGAAAAATAAAGAGCAGGGAATAAGGATGAAGAGAGACATCACTATGCGCATTAAATAAATAACTGTCATCTGCCAGAAGGATATCGGTATCGAAGAGTGCCATACATGTATTCCTACCTCAGTCAGGTTTATAAGTCCTATCGTTGCCAGACATATGCAAAGAAATCTGGCCGATTCTGAAAAGAGCGTCTGTGCATAGGCAACTGCCAGATATTGGTCGATAAAGGCAAAAACCACCGCCCCTCCAAGCACCTGAGCTTCCTGTACACCCAATATCTCCAGCAGCCTGGAAAGCGGATAGGCAAGAATGTCGAGGATCGGTGTAAAGTCCGCTATAGCCAGAAAAATTGTCCCGAACGTTATCATCAGGGGGATGGTCCCGAACAGGAGAGGTACGGCTATTGAAAGTGTTTCGTGAAAGTATAATCCTGCGTTCATGTGACGTGCTTTATTAATGCCCCGCAGGAGAGCCCAGTCAAAAATGGTATGACCGTGTCTTGCCTCATGTGGAGGAGCATCATAACTGTCTATGCCTCCATGGTACGTTTCCGGAATAGATGTCAGAGGCCAGATCCTCGGAAAGATGAGGGCAAGCAGGAACATCGTAAGATATACGGAAAAAACCACCTGGGGGAAAGCATACCTAAAATCAAGAAGTGTAGCTATGGCATAAATGTTGTATACGCCGGTAAGTGAAAAACCCGTTACCATTATCGCGGCTTCCCTGTCATTGTAGTAGCCGCAATGGTGCATTTTTGCGGTGATGACTACCGCCATGGAGCTGCTGCCCAGCCATGAAGCAATGCAATCGACAGCAGAACGGCCGGGAACTTTAAAAAGAGGCCTCATGACAGGACTTGCGTAGACCGCAACAAACTGGACCAGTCCAAAGTCAAGGAGCATAGGTGCAGTCAGGGCCATTATGAAAGTGAGCACTATCAGTTTAGGAACAAGGTTGAGCACTATCAGCTGCGCGTCTTTAAGCAAAAGTCCGAACATATCCGGGCTTCCCCAGACTGCTGCCATTGCAATGGGAATACTGGAAAATCTTGCTATGAACCAGAAGGGGTTGCAGATGAGGTTTTCTCTGAATACCTGATTTCTCATTACCCAGTCAGGACGAACAGATGTTGCCCCGACGCTAAGCATCATAGTCAGAAAAGAGACCATCAACACCAGAATACCAAGCTGGTCCTTAAACAAAGCAAGTATATATTCCTTGCAATGGCCAACAAGAGTATTTACAGCATCATGCCATTCAAAGGGGAGCAAAAAGGCACAGACACCAAGCGTGGAAGGAATAACAAAGAGAGAAATATTTCTAGGCGTTCGCGGGAATCGCTCCACCTCCTAAACTTGCATAAGTATAACAGAATAATCAGACGTAATAAATAAATAAAATTTACGTTTCAATAATAAATGTAATAAATTTCACGCCGTTTATACAGGCAGAAATAAAGCCTGAAATTACAAACCAGACCGAAAGAGAAAACAAAAAGAGAGCAGAGGAACAGTCAGTGAACCTTAGCCACCCAGGTAGGCAAGAAGAACTCCTCCTGCAAGCACAGACCCGATCTGGCCGGCGACGTTGGCTCCTACAGCATGCATAAGCAGGTGGTTAGATGGATCAGCCTTCTGTCCAAGTTTCTGTATAGTCCTTGCTGACATGGGAAATGCAGAAATGCCCGCTGCGCCAACCATAGGATTGATCTTCTTGCCGGCGGGGAGGAAAAAGTTCAGGGCTTTTGCAGTAAAAACTCCGCCCGCTGTGTCAAGAACAAAGGCCAAAAGTCCCATCGCTATGATTATCAGTGTGCTCGTATTTACAAATTTCTCTCCGGTCATTGTGGCTGAAATGGAAAAACCCAAAAGGATGGTAACTATGTTAGCCAGCTCATTCTGCGCAGCCTGTGAAAGTCGCTCGGTTACCCCGCTCTCTCTGAGCAGGTTTCCAAACATGACGAAGCCGAGCAGTGAAACAGAAGCAGGAGCAATGATCCCACCGAGTATAGTTATTGCTATAGGGAAAAATATCTTCGCCCTTTTAGTGACTACCCTTGTAGGTGCGGGCATCCTCATGCGGCGTTCCTTTTCGGTCGTGATCGCCATTATGACAGGAGGCTGGATCATCGGCACCAAAGCCATATAAGTATATGCAGCAACCGATATCGGTCCTAAAAGATGGGGTGCGAACCTGGTAGAGACGTAGATAGAGGTAGGACCGTCAGCCGCCCCTATGATCCCTATTGATGCAGCCTCATATACGTTGAACCCCAGAAGAAGGGCTATCCCCATCGTCAGGAATATCCCCATCTGCGCTGCCAACCCAAAAAGGAAAACCTTGGGGTTTGCCAGCAAAGGTCCGAAGTCACACATTGCACCGACTGCAATAAGTATGAGAAGAGGAAGTATCTCAGTTGCTATACCCATCCTGAAGAGCATGGACAACGCCCCTTCAACTACCTCAGTGCCGGCCATCTGGTCGAGTGCAGAAGATAGCGGAAGGTTTACAAGCAACGTGCCGAAACCCATCGGCAAGAGCAGGGTCGGCTCAAAGTTTTTTTCTATTGAAAGGTAGAGCAGAAAAGCACCAACAAGCATCATTACCATGTTCTGCCAGGTAACTGCTGCGATCATATTTGAGAAGAGATCCAACAAGATGCACCTCCGAAAATTACTTATGGTTCAGGACAAAAGGATTCTATACCTAATCTCGTTTTTAGTATCGCTAAAGATACTTATCTCTTTTCGATCTATTGAGCATAAGTGTATGGTCAGGAATCCGCGTCTGTGTCCTTGAGGATCTCTTCAAGTGAAACATAATCTATCTTCCCTGTTGAGAGAAGGGGAATGTCTTCCATAAACAAAACTTTTTTTGGTATTGCTATCTCTGCTACTCCGAGGTCAGACAGTTTCTGGCGTAATTCGTCACGCTTAAGGTCCGGCCTTGAAGTGACAAGAGAAAGCGTCTCCCCTCTCGGACCTCCCTTGATCATAACTACGGCATGCTTCTCTTCAGGCCATGCTTCAGAAAGAACTTCCTCAACTGCAGCCATAGATATCATCTCGCCGCCGATCTTTGCAAATCTTTTTGCCCTGCCAAGTATTCTCACAAAACCTTCCTCATCTATACTGACTATGTCTCCTGTATCGTACCAGCCATCCTTGGGAGGTTCGATAACTCCGGGATTAGTAACCCTGAGATACCCCAGCATTACGTTCGGGCCTTTGATCCAGAGCCTTCCGCCCTCATGGACTCCTTCAACAGGTTCTATCCTGTACTGCAGTCCAGCCACGAACTGTCCAACGGTCCCGCTCTTGTGGTGAGCATAGTAATTATTCGAAACGACCGGAGATGCCTCTGTAACTCCGTACCCCTCCGTGATCCTGATGCTGAACCTTTCGAACCAGAGCTCCTGGGTCGAATGTTTCAGCTTCTCTCCTCCCTGCACAAGCATGCGTATAGTGGCAAAGTCATAGTTGTCAGAAGCTGCTTTCGCGTAACCGCCGAGGAATGTGTCCGTAGCGAAAAGGAATGTTATACGTTCATCATAGCAAATTGTGGATATAGTCTTGTAATGAAGTGGGGACGGGTAAAAATAAACAAAGATCCCCAGCGTAACAGGCATAAAGACACCGCAAAGACCGAACGAGTGAAAAATAGGCATTGTGTTCAATATCCTGTCAGACCTGTAGAAGTCCACCCTCGTATACATCTGGGCATGGTTGGTGTGGAGGTTTTTGTAACTGAGAACAACTCCTTTGGGAGCCCCTTCCGATCCTGATGTGAAAAGGATTATTGCAGGCTTGTCTGTCTCTCCCTCTATGACCGGGTTTGATCTTATAAAAATAGTTTTTAGTGCTGCAGATATTTTTTTAAACTTGGTTATCGACGGGGCAAGGTCTTCCAGCCATACGACCCTCAGCCCCTCCTCTTCTACTGCGGTTATGAGAGCTTCCAGCTTTCCAAGCTCAATAAACTTTCGTGACGTGACGACCGTCTTTACACATGCAGTCCTGCAGCAGTTCACCAGGGAGCGTCCACCCAGCGAAAAATTCAGCATTGCCGGTATCTTCCCCATTTTCTGGAGCGAGTACATTGCAACTACCCCTCCCAGAGAAGTCGGCAGAAGCACCCCAATGTTATCGCCTTCCATATCTGCCTTTTCAAGTACATCTTCGATGAGAAGCACCCTGGTTATAAATCCGTTGTAAGAGATAGGCCTCTGCCCGTGGTCGCAAAATATCCTGAATTTGCCTCCGTATTGTTTTCTTGCGTCAAGAAGTACGTCAAAGAAGGGTTTCTCCTTGACCCTGGCCGCGAGAGATGCCTCGTCCATGATCTTTTCAAGGCCCCTTCCGGCAGCTGCGGCCCTTTTTGGACCAGACAGGTCATCAGGAACATCTATTCGTGTTGCAGGAAGGATCGTTATGGTCACTTTAGAAAAAAAACGCAGGCCCGGTTTGTGCTGTATGCGTGAAAAGGGGGTAAGTTCTGTGCCTTTTATGTTTATCGGGAGAATCTTTGCTTTGGTGTGGTCAGCTATCATTGCCACTCCCTGGGAAACCTTCATTGGGTTGCCTATGGTGGTCGGCTGAAGTTCGGGAAATATTACGCACCTTCCTCCGTTTTTAAGCAGATTTAAGAAATATTTCAGTGTAAGGGGGGCGTCGGCATCGAGGATATGCGTCTCTGCGAGGGGAAGAAACAGGCCAATGAATCGTTTCCTGGTAAGTCTTCTCTCAATTGCGAAGGGGACCTTTTCAGGAAGAAATACCGCCAGGATCAAAGGATCTATGAAGGAAACATAGTTTGGGGCTATCAATACTCCTTCTCCTGCTTTTTCCCAGTTTTCCCATCCTTTTATTTCTATACTGAAAAAAAGATTAAGAAAAAATTTTACGATCACAAACCACATCGACTATTCCCTCATTCCCGAAACAAAGATAATGACTTATTATAACATGGACAACTTCGCTCCAAAACCTGTCCTGTCGTATGGTTTCAACGTTTGCCCCGCATTTCTCTTTATTTGAAAAGGAAAATATTAAGGCCGCGGAAAATGATCTATCCGCGGCCTTATTAAGGTTCAAATCAGGTTGTTTCTTAGTTTATAAATGTTACTAGAATTTCTTGAATATTGAGGGTTTGGCTCCGCATATAGGGCAGGGGCTTGTTGATTCTTTCCCCTTGTGGATATAGCCGCAGATCGGGCAAAGGTAGTAATCCTGTCCCTCAGGCTCATTTCCGAGGTTTGAAAGTGCCTCGTCATAAAGACGCGCATGCACTTTCTCGGCTTCGTTGGCATAATGGAAGATGCGTGCTGCCTCGTTGTTTCCTTCGGCCTTTGCATCTTCGATCATCGGGGGGTACATCTCAGTGAACTCGTACGTCTCTCCGGCTTTTGCTGCAACGAGGTTTTCAGCTGTGGTACCTATTCCGCCCTTTGCCTTGAATTCAGCAAATGCGTGTATAGTTTCTGCTTCGGCTGTTGCACGGAAAAGACGGGCTGCGCTGCTGAATCCCTCTTTTTCTGCCTGGGCTGCAAAGCAAAGATATTTCCTGTTGGCCTGTGATTCCCCGGCAAATGCCGCTGCAAGGTTTTCATTTGTCTTCATTGATTTTTTCCTCCTTATAATATTTATATGCTGATTTCTTGTTTAAATGATTTTATTTATAACCATTTTAGTTTAATCCACAAAACAGCCTCTGTCAACTAGAATTCCACGCCTTTTCTTGCAGTGATCCCATCGTTATAGGGGTGCTTGACCTCATGCATTTCTGTTACAAGATCTGCAAGTTCGATCAGGTCCTTGTGCGCGTATCTTCCCGTTAGTATAAGCTCCATACCGGGGGGCTTGTTTTTTACCAGTTCAATTACCGACTCAAGAGTCACAAGTCCATAGTCGACCGCCACGTTTATTTCGTCCAGTATCAGCATGTCACACTTCCCCGAACTCATAACACAAAGTGCTGTTTTCATTCCCCTTTCAGCTTCGCAGTAGTCCTCAGGCTGTTCTTTTCCCTTATATACATAGTCAGGTCTTCCTGTCTGGATCATTTCCAACCCCTCAAGCTTTGAGGCGGTGATCAGTTCACCGTAATCCTTCCAGCCTTTCATGAACTGTATTACTGTAACATTGGCCCCATGACCAAGCGCCCTCATAGCCAGCCCCAGCGATGAAGTAGTCTTTCCTTTCCCGTTTCCTGTATATATGTGGACCAGGCCCTTTTCTCCAAACATCAGCTGTTTTGTTCTGCAGCTTTTGCCTTTGCTGCTTCTTCCTTTTTCATTCGTTCAATTGCTGCGTCTATGTCATAACCGCCTTTTTTAGCCTGTGTTTCACCAGACCCTTCCACCGTACCGGACTGTGGCTGTACAACAGCTCCTTTTTCTGAACCATCGGGGAACTTTGCCTTGGGGTTCAGTTTAAGAATTTCATTTCTGAGATGGAGAAGGCGACGTTCATCGGGCGGATGTGAGTTGAAACCGCTTGGCTCTCCTCTTTTCCCGCTTTTAGAAAGTTTGAGAAGGGCGCTGTACAGTCCAACCGGATCTTCACCCATTTTATGTGCCAGTTGCACAGAATAGTCATCCGCCTCAACTTCCTGCTCCCTGCTCCATCCGGCATAGGCAAGGTTTGCCCCTACACCTGCCGCTGTCTCGGCAATACCACCGCCAAATAATTTTCCGAATAAAGTTGCGGCGACCGAGAGACCTACTCCCCTTTTTACCGTATTTTCATAATGATTTAATTTAGCGTGTCCGGCTTCATGAGACAAAACTCCATACAATTCCGCCTGTGTGTCAAGGAGTTCAAGCAACCCGGTCGTGACAGTTACTGAACTGCCGTTAGTGACCCATGCATTGGGTACTGCTTCTTGCTTGACAGTAAATGGAAGATCCGTCAGCTCTGTGGCTTTAGCTACCCGCGACCATACAGTCTTGGCTTCCTCAGGACTGAGTCTTGCCTCCGAAAGGCCGGCCGTCAGGAACAAAAAGGTCAACACCAAGAAAAAAGATATAATTGTACTTTTACTGGTTGTTGCCATCAAAATCGCCTCCATATTGCATTGATACATTCTTGTACGTGCATCTGCAATATTGTCATATATTGAGGCTATAGCCGCATCGGTAGTTTATGAATGATTTTTGATAAAATTTTCTATCAGCTTCCATGAGATGCTGAGCCCACGAAAAACGTCAGGGATCTCGTCAGGCGCAAACCACGATGCATCCGTTACCTCTTTGCCGTCCACCTTGATCTCACCGCTTTCCCATTCCGCATTAAAACCAAGCATTAGTGAACGTGGAAAGGGCCAGGGCTGACTCCCGAAATATCTGATATTTTTTACTGATATCTTTGTCTCTTCGAAGACTTCTCTTTTAACACATTCCTCCAGGCTCTCCCCGGGCTCTACAAACCCTGCCAGGACACTGAATCTGCCGGGAGGAAAATTCACGCCATGACCCATCAGAAGCTTACCATCCTTTTCAACTGCTACAATTATCGCCGGAGAAATAACGGGATAATATATCTCCCCGCAGAAGGGACACCTCATTGCCCCTTCAGCAGGATCGTAGGATGTCTGAGTGCCGCAGACCCCGCAATACCTGTTGGCCCTTTGCCAGTCCATCAGGTGAAAGGCCCTGCCGGCACGGAAAAATTCCTTCTCTTCAAAGGTCGGCCATATCGACCTTCTCTCCAAAAGCACATACTTGTCCGAAAGCTCTGAAGCTGGATCTATCTCTGCCCACCTGTCTCCTTTGGGATCTTCCCTGTCTACGTTCCCGCTTGCCTTAAAAAGCAACTCCAGTTCTTTGTCCGATTCAGTTTCCGGCAGTTCGAAGCCCCCGTTTTTGAGCAGGATCCTGCCGTTACAGAAAACATAATATTTGCTCAAGACATTTCCCCCATAACTTTTTGTCGTTTCAATCAAACTGTTCCATTGTACTAGACGTATGTGCAAAATAACACTATCATAATCAGACATTCAATATCAGGAGGTCGTAACCAGATGATAGAAAAGCTCGAAAATGTTACAGCTATTGCCAAGGCGAATGTATACTTTGACGGGAAAGTTGTCAGTCACACGATCTACACAGCAGACGGCGACCGCAAGACCCTCGGACTTTTCCTTCCCGGTGATTATGAATTTGGGACAGGCGATGCAGAGATCATGGATATCATCGATGGGGTATGTCAGGTTCGCCTCCCCGGAACTACAGAATACACCGAGATAAAAGCAGGGGAGAGTTTCAATCTGCCCGGCAACAGCAAGTTTGGATTCCGCTGCTATGTCCCGGTCCAGTATGTATGCTCATACATACCACTTATCTAAGACTGCATAGGTATAAATTTCTTTAATATTTTTTCGAAAAGACCTGAAGATATACGGAATGATCCTGTCATGCTTATCTTCAGGTCTTGCTTATCAGATAATATATTTAACTAACTGATGCAGATAAAAGAGCCGATGAAAGATCACCAATGATGTCATCGATATCTTCCAGCCCCACGCTCAGCCTGATCAGTCCTTCCCCGATCCCTGCAGCTTCCCTCTGTTGAGGCGTAAGCTGGCTATGTGTCGTACTCGCAGGATGGATGACTATCGTCCTCGAGTCTCCCAGGTTAGCCATATGTCCAATGAGGTCAAGGGCTTCGATGAATTTCTTTCCTGCTTCGATCCCGCCTTTAACAGAGAATGCGATCATCCCCCCGCAGCCATCTTTAAGATATACCTTTGCCATGTCATTCTGCGGATGGCTTGAAAGTCCGGGATATCTTACCCATTCTACTGAGGGGTGTCTTTCCAGGAACTGAGCTGTCTCCAGAGCATTCCTGCTGTGCCTCTCCATCCTCAGGGGCAGTGTTCCGAGTGAGAGGTGTAGCAGGTAAGCATCAAAAGGAGACTGGCATCCTCCAAGATCGCGGACCATTGCCATGTGGAGCTTCGCGTAAAGGGCTGAGCTTCCAAACTTTTCAGCAAAGACGATATTATGGTAAGCAGGGTCGGGCTTGGCTATCCCGGGGAATTTATCCGGGTAGGCGGACCAGTCGAAATTGCCCCCGTCAACGATCGCCCCGCCTATCACATTCCCGTTGCCTGAGATATATTTCGTCGTAGAGTGTATGACCGCATTTGCACCCCACTCTATAGGTCTGCAAAGAACAGGAGAGGCAAAGGTATTATCAATTATCAAAGGTACCCCTTGCCGTTTTGCTATCCTGGCAAGCGCTTCGAGGGGTGCAACGTTCATGATCGGGTTGCCTATGGTTTCAGTTATGATCCCGCGAGTTCCATCATTTACCGCCTGCTCTACCTGACAGGGGTGGTCACTGTCAACAAGTATGGTGTTTATGCCGAACCTGGAAAAAACGTTCTGGAGCAGCGTGAGGGTCCCTCCGTATATTTTTTTTGATACGACCATGTTGTCGCCGCCGGAACATAGAGTTGCTATCAAATGTGTAAACGCAGACTGCCCCGAAGAAAGAGCGACACAGCCGCTTCCGCCTTCAAGTGAATTAAGACCCTGTTCAAAGGCAGATACAGTCGGGTTTGAAAGCCTGGAATAAATATGCCCCTCCTCAGATAGGCTGAACAGCCTCGCGGCTTGGTCTGTGCTTTTAAACTGATATGCTGAGGTGGTATAGATCGGCAGCCCCGATGCACCCGTAGCCGGATCGTTTTTCCATCCGCTGTGAAGTGCCCTTGTCATCATCCCAAAGTTTTTTTTCTTGTCTGACATATGTATTCCCCCTTGAATAAGGTAACAGGCCGGATCTTCGACAGACCCGGCCCGGTGTAAACGACAGAAACTATCGCGCCTGTTTTATCAGTCAGGATCATTCTGCATAACATAATAATATCCCAAAATCTTCTATAAATGACTCTGAGCTGGATTAGCGGAAATTCTAATCTTAGCATATAATAATGTCAACAAAGAGCAATGTTATTTGCGAAAATGGTGATTTCTTACTATACAAGCAAAGAATTTAAGATTATAGTATTGGCCATTCGATGAAAACAATTAACGGGAGGCGTTTCTAATGCAGGAAAAAGTTTGGGTAGTAACTCACATACAGGGGCTTGAAGTAACCGATGCCAACGTTTTCAACAACGAGGCGGACGCAGCTAACTACGCACAGGAGATGGCCGCAGTAAATACCGGCAGTTATCAGATAACAGAATCCGTCCTCAACAGCCGCGAAGCTATGGAAGAAGACTCGGCCCGGTGGGCCGTGCTGCCCGAGTTCGGCGTAGAATGCCTAGAGTGCCTTGTTCAGGAAGTGGCAGAAGATGCTCAAGAAGAGTTTGACGAAGCTGCCTGCGCAAAATTCCTTGAAGATAGGAAAGATGAACTCCAGAAAAAAGCAGACGAGATCGTCCACGAATATCTCCGTAAAGAGCTTAAGGACTACATAAACAACGAACGTGTCATCTTAGGCTAAAGAGCTCAGATCTCTGGGAGGCCGGCTGATGCAGCCGGCCTCCTTTCTATGTACACACAGTGCCTTTAGTTGTAAAATCATGGATCATTTTGTTCAAAAGGAGATTTTTTTTGGAATTCATGACTGCAATACCTCTGTTTGGCAGTATCGCCAACGCGGCATTTATAATTTGCGGGGCGTTGATAGGGCTCGCTGTTAGAAAAAAAATGCCGGGTAAAATGCTAGAGCTTCCTGTACAGGGAATGGCAATATTTGTAGTATCCCTGGGTCTCTCAATGTCAATTAAAACAGAACAGCCCCTGATAGTTATAGCTAGTATAGCTGTCGGCTCTGTCATTGGGGAGCTGCTTGACCTTGAAGGGCGACTTGAAAAAGGTTGTGCCTCTCTGGAAAGCAGGATCGGAGATAACGCAAAAGGTTTTTCTGCAGGTTTTATTGCGGCAAGCCTCATTTACTGTACAGGATCAATGGCTGTCTTGGGTTCTTTTGAAGAAGGACTTGGCGGATACCCGTCACTGCTTCTTGCAAAGGGACTTATTGACGGGCTTACTTCTATAGCAATAGCAGCTTCGCTCGGTTTCGGTGTAATTTTCGCATCGGTCCCCGTCTTCCTCTATCAGGGGACGCTCACCCTTGCTGCCGGCTGGATACAGCCCTTCATGTCAGAGCCTGCGATCCTTGAAATGAGCGCGACCGGAGGCCTCATGCTCGTGGGGATCGGAATAAATCTTCTGGGAATTATGAAGATACGCGTGATGAACATGCTTCCCGGCCTGGTGATAGCAGTGATACTTGTACAGCTTTTCATTTGATCGCATTCAATTGTTACCGGTGATTTCCTGACCAAAAACGACTTGTCAACTGTATTATTTTAAATGGTTGACAAGTCGGCTGTTTAATTATAGTATCTCCTTCATGAAAACACGCAGACTAATATACATTTCTATTTTTGCCATACTTACTGCCGTCGGAGCCAGGATCGCTGTTCCACTGCCGCTGGTCCCCTTCACTCTGCAAACAATGTTCTGCATGCTCGCCGGGCTTCTTTTGGGACCAAAGTACGGAGCAGCTTCTCAGGCTTTTTATATGTTTATGGGACTTCTTGGCGTACCGGTCTTTACCGGGGGAGGCGGGCTTTCCTCTGTTTTCATGCCCTCCTTCGGGTATGTCATTGGATTTATTGTATGTGCCTGGATCACCGGAATGATCGCCCAAAAATTATCCGGCAAAGGCAGGGTCCCAAGAACAAGGGATTATCTTGCAGCTTCTCTTGCGGGGGTAGCCGGTGTCTATATATTTGGGCTTTTGCACCTTTACCTTATAGTCAATTTCTGGATGCCCGGCAACGGGATGCCTCTAATGAAGGTCCTATCCATAGGATTTTTCAGCACTATCGGCGGTGACATCCTTAAAGCCTTCCTGTCATCGGCGATTGCCCTCAGGATCAGGAAAACATTAGTATTCTCAGGAATATGATCACCGGCTGTCAGTTGACCGGTCTGTTTTTGTTTTCATAAATTCCTTGATCTTATTGAAGCTGGTTTCACTTATCACATGTTCAATGCGGCATGCATCCATATCAGCGGATATTTTATCCACCCCAAGAATATCTGCGAAAAATTCAGAGATTATCCTGTGCCTCTCATAGATGGCATTCGCCATCTCCAGCCCCTTCTCTGTAAGCACAAGCTCCCCATTATGCTCCATTACTATAAGGCCTTTTTTTCCCAGAAGTTTCACAGCTCTGCTTACACTTGGCTTGGCGTATCCAAGCTGATTTGCAATATCTATCGAACGTACAGTCCCGTTCTTCTCCCTAAGGATGAGTATCGTTTCAAGATAGTTTTCTCCTGATTCCTGCATTATCTTTCCACCCCTTTTATTCGTAGTCGAGCTCAAGACCCGCACCCACTTCCTGAATATTAAAATATGCCGTAAGATCGATTTTAGCCTTCAGGTCGGTACAATGGCAAGGGTGCATCAGATCAGGTGCGATCCTTTTCAGTCCGCTAATTGTATTTTCCATCTGATCATGTCCGGCGTTCTGCAAATGAAACCCGCCTACTACATCAACAATTTTATCAATGCCTGTAAGTTTTATTGCATGGTCGATCGTGTTGCATATCCCTGAGTGAGCACAGCCCGTTATTATGACCAGCCCATCTTTTGTCTCATATACGAGTGCAGAATCATCCAGGCAGTGATCATCGATCCACTCGTTGTTGATGAGCGTTTTCCCAATGGGTTTCGTCTCCCCGGTTTTTCTTGGGATCTCTCCCAGCCAAAGCAATTTATCTGTAATTCTGACGGGACCTTTGCATTTTGAGACTTCGAAATACTCTACTATCACATCTTCCCTGAGGATCATACCTATTTCAAGTTTGTCGCAGCGTTTTCTTTTGAATGCGCCGGGATGCGCGATCATTTCAGGCCGATCTTTTTTCATCGTCCTGTCAAAGTGCTGGACCAGATGGTTCAGTCCCCAGGTATGATCGTTATGTCCATGAGAAAGTACTATCATATCGGCATCGTTTACATTGATGCCCATGATCGAAGCATTTTTAATAAATATATCTGAATAGCCGGTATCAAATAGTATCCTTCTTCCATCAGACTCTATCCAGAAACTCAAACCCGGTTCAGCTGTAAAATATCTGTCTATGAGTGTATTATTGTCTACCAGAACTCTTAACTTTAGCAAATCATCCACCCCCTGATGATTTTACATGATACGGAGGTCTCCTGCTTGTGGAAATGAATACTGTTTTTACGCTTCTCCTGACAATGCTTACAGGATTAGTCGCCGGATTTTTGAACGTCACAGCCGGCGGCGGGACCATACTCACCCTCCCCATTTTGAATTTCATAGGGCTGGATCTCGGTGTCGCCAATGCTACGAACAGGGTATCAATACTCTTTCAAAACCTCTCGGCTATCAGGCACTACCATCAAAACGGAAAAATAGACTGGAAAGAAGCGGCAGCCTATATAGTACCTGCGACAGCAGGAGCCGTACTGGGAACTCTTTCGGCTGTTTACATGCCGCCCAGGGCATTCCATCTCATTGCAGCCATTTCAATTTTTTCCATGGGTATACTTTTGGCCGCAAAACCGAAAATGTGGGATGCCCCCCAGGGTGAGCCACTCTCTCCGCCCAAAAGGACAGCCGCACTTTTCCTAGTTGGAATATACGGCGGATTCCTTCAGGCAGGAGTCGGCTTTCTGCTTATCTGGGCAATTTCAGGGGGCTGCAAAAAAAACCTCCGAGAGGCCAATGTGCTCAAGATAGCAATTGTTGCTTTCTATACCATGGCGAGCCTCGCTCTTTTCGCATCATTCGGAATGGTGAACTGGACAGCTGCGTTTGCCCTTGCTTTCGGTTCAGTAATAGGAGGCAATGCAGGAGCAAGGTTCAACTTAAAAGCCAACGATCGCGTTATAAGATGGATCCTGACTGGCGTAGTTTTGATCAGCTCGATCAAAATGATGATAGATGCCTTCCGTTGATATGTGGCAATATTTATTCAGGAGAAAAAATTTTGGAGTAAAAGAATATTTAAAGTGGCTTCGCAGACAGGACGGGGACATTGCGTTATTTCACCACATAAAACCCAAAGATGCACGTTACGGACCTTTCGGGGATCTTGATCCGGAAATCATCGATTCTCTCAAAAACAGAGGTATAGAAAGGCTTTACTCTCACCAAAGCCTGGCTTTTTCCCTGGCATCGGAAGGAAAGGATGTCGTCGTGGTAACACCTACGGCCTCGGGCAAAACTTTGTGCTATAACCTGCCGGTCCTAAACTCCATAGTTAAAGATCCCTCCGGAAGAGCTATGTATCTTTTCCCGACCAAGGCCCTGGCACAGGATCAGCTTACTGAGATACATGAATTGAGTCGGTTTCTTAATAGAGAGATAAAGTCTTTCACTTATGACGGAGATACTCCCCCGTCAAAAAGAAAAGACATTAAAAGAGACGCAAATATAGTTATCACAAATCCGGACATGCTCAACACAGCCATACTGCCCCACCATTCAGGCTGGGCGGATTATTTCAGAAACCTTAACTTCATCGTAGTTGACGAACTGCACACATACAGGGGAGTACTTGGTTCCCACCTTGCAAATATCTTTGTCAGGCTGCTGCGAATATGCAGACATTATGGATCTGACCCTGTATTTATCTGCTGTTCCGCCACTATTGCAAACCCGGCTGAACATGCGGAACTGCTGACAGGAAAACCTGCAGTGCTTATTGACAAAAACGGCGCACCATCAGCACAAAAGGAGCTTGTAATTTATAACCCCAGGATGATAAACACACGAAACGGGATAAGATTATCCTCGCTTTATGAGGCCGGCAGGCTGGCGTACAAAGCTGTCTCATGCGGTATCAGTTCGATACTTTTTACCAGGTCAAGAATAAATATGGAATTACTTCTCAAAAACCTCATGCAGCAGCTCTCGAAAGATGGCAATGATCCCGGTTCGGTAAGAGGCTATCGCTCAGGATACCTGCCGGCCGAAAGGCGAGATACTGAAAAAAGTCTGAGAAACGGAAAGCTGAAAGGTGTGGTTAGCACAAACGCACTCGAACTGGGCATAGACATCGGCTCTCTTGACCTTGCTTTGATCCACGGCTTTCCCGGAAGCATAGCTTCTGTGTGGCAGCAGGTCGGAAGAGCAGGAAGAAGGAACAGTCTTTCAGCAGCTGTGATCATTCCATCTGATCTGCCTGTTGACCAGTTTCTTGCAGAAAAACCCGGTTGGCTGCTCGGAGCATCTCCGGAAACTGCAAGGATAGACCCTCTCAACCCCTATATAAGGCTTGAGCATATCAAATGTTCAATATTTGAGCTGCCGTTCGGGGCAAATGAGACTTTTGGGGGAGAAAATATTACGGACATCCTCGAATTTCTCTTTAAACATGGGATGCTTGATGCGTTCGGAAATTCAGATGACCGCACATATTCGTGGAACTCAGCAGATTATCCGGCAGCGTCCTTTTCGATCAGAAGCGCTTCAGGAGAGAAATACGATATATACGACGTTACTTCTCACCTAAGACCCAGGCTGATAGGCACTATGGACAAACATTCAGCGTCTACCCTTATTTTCCCTGGGGCTGTATATTTCCACAATGGAGAGAGTTATTCTGTTGAGGAGATCGACCTTGAAAACAGAAAATGTTTTGTAGAAAAATCTCTTTCGAATACTTATACGGAAGCAAAGGTCTCAACCAGGACAAACATAGTAAGTCAGGAAGAATGTTCGGGGCTTTTTGCGTGGGGAGAGACGAAAGTCTCCGCTGCGGCAGGAATGTACAAGGTCATCGACATCAATACCCGTAAAGTTGTTGGACATGGAGTGGTAAATCTCCCCGAAAACCGGATAGATACGACATCGCTTTGGATAAAGATGCCAGAGAGATCACAATTAAGACCCGGACTTCTGCCTGCTATGGAGGGGCTTGCAAACCTGCTTAAAAATCTGGCTCCGCTTTTCCTTATGTGCGACAGCAACGATATTTATGTGAGCACCGCATTGAGCGAACCGAGCCTTAAGCAGCCCGCACTCTTTCTCTCCGATACCATCCCCGGTGGAGTCGGCCTTGCGGAAGGTGCCTACGATTCAATCAAAGTGATCTTGAGGGCATGCAGCGACCAGCTTGATTCATGCAGGTGCAGGGATGGCTGTCCCTCATGCATCGGGGCCGGAAACATTGGCATAAAAGCAAAAGACCTGACCCGGAAACTGCTTGACGATATCCTCTGCCCTTAAAACGGCACAAAAGCTCCCGCTGCTGCCAATATCAATGCAAATATAGAGATTCCGATATCGGCAGTTCTGAATGGGTAACTCTTGTAGCCGCTCTCCCTTTTTCTGCAGTTGAAACCGCGAAGCTCTGCGGAGATCGCTGCCCCCTCAATCTTTCTTACAGATGTTATCAAAAGAGGTACACATAGCGGAAAGATCAGGCCGATCTTTTTGAATATGTTTTTTGTGTCAAAAGCAACTCCCCTGGCCGTCTGCGCCTCCATTATCCCTGCCATCTCGGCAGTGAAAACAGGGATGAATCTTATAGCTGTAGTCAATGAAAAGGCGTATTTGTAAGGTATCCCCACTCTTCCCACAAGAACATTCGAAAGGTCGTTCATCTTTGTAATAGAGAGCATCAGAGCAAGTGGAAGCGTGGCACCTATCAGTCGGAGAGCCATCATCAGCGAAAACATGAACCCCTTATCGGTGACATATACGTTGAAGGGCAGGGAAAGAAGGACCGTACCCTCTCTGATGAAAAAAACCTGTATGAAAAACAGGAAAGCACAAAATTTTATCAGGGTCCTCAGCATTGAGAGAGCCCTTGAAGATATGCCTGCAACCGAGGCCATTGCTATGTTCAGCAGAATGATCATAAGGCAGAACATGGGATTTCCTGTCACAAAACATGAGACGCAGAGCATCAGTGATAAAAATATCTTAGTGAGGGGGTTCAGCCTGTGAAGAAAAGAATCCCCGGGCGAGTAGTCAAGGAAGCCGCCCATCACTCTGCACCTCCTCTCTTTTTCTTAACAGCCGACACCATGTCATCAACAGTAACGACATTTTCATAACCCGCTCCAAGCCTAACAGCAAGTTCAGTTATCTGTGGCGGTAAAAGTGAGGCGCTTGCCAGAAGCGGACCGTCACTGAGGATATCCTTCGTGCAGCCGTGTGCAAGCAGCTCTCCGTCATTAAGTACCATTACCTCCCTGGCAAAATCCTGTACTATTTCCATGTCATGGGAGACCAT
Organism: Synergistaceae bacterium; assembly: GCA_050175815.1. GTDB lineage: Bacteria > Synergistota > Synergistia > Synergistales > Synergistaceae > Caenicola. Next base: position 7,375 of record JBFXIQ010000004.1, on the reverse strand, counting down.
AAGCACTGTGGCTCCTTTTTTGTTTATCCCGCTTATACATTCCATGATGTGCATGCATTCCCTGTAGTCAAGGCCTGTAGTCGGCTCATCCAAAAGCAGCAGCTCAGGTTCTGTCGCCAATATCGAGGCCAGAACAAGCCTTTGCCGCTCCCCTCTGCTCATGCTGAAAGGATCTCTCTCCCCGTCAAGGGAAAATTCTTCAAGAGTCCTCTCACATCTCATCTCTATCTCTGCTCTGTCTTCCATCACGCATTCCAGACTGAAGCGTATCTCATCGCAAACCCTGTTTTTGCATATCTGCCTGTCGGGGTCCTGAAAGAGAAAACCTGTAAATTTTGCGATCCGGCTCGTCCTGACCAAAGCTGTATCAAAACCTCCGACATTAACAGCGCCGCGGGAGGGTTTCAGCAGTCCGTTGCAAAGTCTGGCAAGAGTGGACTTTCCCGCTCCATTGGCTCCGATAAGTGCGGTGAAATCCCCTTTTTTAAGCTGAAAAGAGACACCGTTGATAATATTTATATTGTTGGTTGAGTAGTGGACATTATCAAAGCGGATCATAACGTTATGCTCCTTACCATCTTTTCCGCCTCAGGGATATTTACCGGTACCGGTCCCATATAGAGATTTTCGTCTCTGAGCCTGTCTGCAAGCGTTACGACCCTTGGACAGTTTACACCTGCGCTCTCCATCTCCCTGCTGCTTTTAAGCACCTCGGCGACGGGCCCCTCCAGTATGATCCTTCCCCTGTCCATCACTGCCAGGCTTCTGGCGAATTCGCAAAGAAGCATTATTTTCTGCTCTACCACAACGATGGTGACTCCATGTTTTTCGTTCAGTTCCCTCAGCAGATGGAATATCTGGCGGCTGCTCTGGGGATCCAGCTCTCCCGTCGGCTCATCCAGAACAAGTATATCCGGCATGAGAGCTATGATCGCAGATATCGCCACTTTCTGCTTCTGTCCGCCGCTGAGGGTAGCTATATTCCTCTCTCTGAGATTTCTGATGCCGGTTTTATCAAGGGCATCTGCTATACGTTTTTCTATCTCATCCCGAGGAACTGAGAAATTTTCAAGTCCGAAGAGTATTTCATCCTCGACCACAGAGGATACCATCTGGCTCTCAAAATCCTGGCGGACGCTGCCGACAGTTTCTGCAAGCTGTTCAGGCTTATTGTCTACTGTGTCATAACCGTTAACTTTGACCGAACCGTAATAATCCCCGTGAAAATGATGGGGGATGATGCCGTTGATCGCATGGAGCAGCGTCGTCTTGCCTGCTCCGCTGCTCCCTATGACACCCAGGAAATCCCCCCTGCATACGGTAATATCAATATTTTTAAGGGCTTCTTTCCTGCCCCCTGCATATTTAAAAGAGAGTCCGCTGATCCTGATCATTTTCTTTGATCAGTTTCTTTTCAACGCAAGCTTCAATGGCACATAAAGGATCTGCACTATCACTGAATTGATCGCAGCAGTTCCAAATATGATGCCCAGGAATATAGCCAGCGGCACCGGCTTGACATCAGCACCCGCGTAAAAGATCAGGTACATTACCGCTATGAATGTAAAACCGCTTGCCAGTGTGCTGATAAAGGTGCTGATGACGGGGACGGGAGAGAATTTGCCTTGTTTGAAAGGCATATACATAAATGCTGCCATGACCAGGGCTCCGACAAACTCACTTACGAAATTAATGTACGGTGTTCCAGGGAAGAACTGGCAGATAGCGCCTGCAAGAAGGCCTATTACCGCTGCCTCTTTGAATCTGGGTTTTATAATGAGTATTGAAAGGCAGTACATGGCGATTATAAAATTCGGTTTCATGCCCATCGAAAACATGGAACCGACAAAAAACTTTAGTACTGCACCAGCTGCAAGCAGCACTCCCACAAGAAGCACATCTGATATTGAAAGGCCCTCTCTCTTCTCAACTGCTACAACTCTCTGCTCTCTTACTGCTGCTCGCTGCTCCATAATTACCAACCCTTTCTCGTCTTGTCTGTACTCTCGTCTTGTCTGTTTTTCGTGAAACACTCTTGCCCCTGTATATAAAAAATCTGCCCTTTGAATTCTCAAAGGACAGATATATTACATCTGCGGTACCACCTTAGTTGATCCGAACCGGACCCTCTTTAACGGATGTGCAGTCACACATCCTGCCGTTTACGCCGGCATACGTCTCGGATACTCGGCTTTCGCCTTTGGCCTCGCCCTCGGTGGTCCATTTGCCGATCTGCTTTTCCGCAGGGTTCTCATCATCCCCCGCTCTCTGTAGGCGCATGAAACGGTTTGATCTCCACTTCATCGGTTTGAATATTGATATTATTGGGTTGCAAATTACCATTAAAACATTTAATTGTCAACACTGATCTGAATCATTTTTACGTTATTAAAACAAAAACTAACAAATTATATTTCTTGAAAAATAATCCTCCACATCCCGCTTATCTCTGTTATCATTTATGCTTGAATAAGGGGAAGTGATACATTTGAGTGAACTGTTGACCGGAGAGAAATTGATCAGGGCTGTCGATGACAGCCTGAAGATTATGAAATATAAAGTTATTGCCATCACAGGCGGCGGAGGCAAAACATCGCTGATGTTTGCCTTGGGAAGATATTCTGCAGAAGATGCCTTTACACTGCTGACTACTACGACAAAGATATTTCCTCCCCAAAAGGATGAATGTCCTTTTGAGATAATTGCAGGAACGGATGACCTTATCAAAGAACTGCAAAAGGCCGGACAGATGCCTTCCATGGTAACTGCTGCGAAAGAGAGAAGCGGAGAAAAGCTTTCCGGATATGCTACTGAAGATATTGCTGAAATAGTATCAAAAAGTCATGTCGGAAGAACGATCGTCGAAGCAGACGGTTCGAGGGGACTTTCGCTCAAGGCCTATGAAGAGTGGGAACCCCCTGTGCCGGGAATTACGGATTGTCATTTTATTGTGATGGGCGCTGACATCTTCACAGAACCTGCCTCACCCGCAAATGTATTCCGGTTTGACATTCTTAAAAATAAATTTTCCATGCAGGCCGGGGAATACCTTTCTTTCGCAAATTGTGCGGCTACACTCTCAAACAGGGATGAGTACCTGAAAAACTCTCCCGACAGTGCATTAAGGATCCTTTTTATCAATAAATGCGATCTGCTGACAGACAGCATGTTGTCTGAGATAACAGAAAAACTACCCACAATGTTAAAAGGTTATGACCATCTGATCATGGGATCGATAAAAATGGATAAATTATTCGAGATCAGGGATCTTAAAAGATGAATGCGATACTTTTAGCTGCCGGCCTATCAAAAAGGATGGGAGTCCAGAAGCTGTTGCTGCCGTTCGGTGATACCACTGTAATTGAGACTGTGATAGAAAATATGCATGGGGGCGGCCTGTCTCCCATAATCGCAGTATTCTCCAGGGAGGTGGCTGATGCGGTACAGGAAAGGCCTGTATGGCTACGCATAGGCATAAATAATGCCCCCGAGAGAGGACAGTCAAGTTCCCTGGCCATTGCCCTGGATATGCTGCCGGATAATGAGGATTTTTGCATTATGCTTGGCGACCTGCCCTTCGTAGGCAGTGAGGAGATCAAAAGGCTTTGTGAATGTTTTTCTTCTATACCCCCCGGCAAAACTGTTTTTACCCCCTGCAGGAACGGAGCATTCGGCCACCCTATGTTTTACCGTGCGATTTGGAAAAACAGGTTCAAAACTGCACATGGAGACGCGGGAGGAAGAAATATACTGATGGACCATAAAGACGAGATAACCACATCTGAAGCGCCTGACTGTCATTTCCGCGACTTGGACACTCCTGACGATTACAAAAATTTAGTAAAGAAAAACTGATTTGTCTCTGGATTTTTAACAACATTCGACATATAATATTCAGGAAGGTTTTTTGCAACCGATTGCAGAGATGTCTCTCTGCTAAATTCCCTGGAGGTGTATCATGGCAAAAAAACAGTTAGTTTACGGTATCGACGACCGTCCGCCGACACCAATACTTATTCTTGCCGGCGCTCAGCATGTACTTACACTGTTCGGAGCAACGACGCTTGTGCCGCTGATCTTCGGACCGGCTATGGGTATGACTACCCAGCAGATAGGCGCTTTTATCGGATGTGTTTATTTTTCAATGGGTATCGCAACTTTGATCCAGACTCATCCCAAACTTGGATCCGGGCTTCCTATAGTGCAGGGTTCAAGCTTCAGCTTCATCCCCCCTATAATGACGATCATCGGAGCATACAAGGCACTGGGACCGGATGTTGTAATGCAGTACATCGGGGGATCTCTTCTGATAGGGGGTCTCGTGCTTTCCCTGCTCGGATACAGTAAACTTATCGGACATGTCAGAAAGTTCATCACCCCGGTGGTCATCGGTCCGACCATCATGGCGATAGGATTCACGCTGGCACCCGTAGCAATACAGTTCAATGCCGCAAACTACTGGCCGATATCACTTCTCGTTGTCGCTCTCGTTTTCTTTTTCAGCCTCTGCAGCAAGAACAAATACTGCAATATTTTTGCAGTCCTCGGTTCAATAACAATTGCTTATCTTATATGCCTTTCACTATCTTTGGCGGGGATATTCCAGGAAGGTCACGCTGCCTATGTCAACCTCGCCAACGTGACTGCCGCTCCCTGGCTCCGTTATAAGCTATTCATGCCATGGGGAGTTCCTAAGTTTTCAGGACTGGCCATAGGAGCGATATCCGCAGGATTCTTCTGTGTAATGATCGAATCGATAGGGGACTACCACAACTGTTCATATGCAGCAGGAATAGACGATCCGACTCCTGAGCAGATAAACAAAGGCATCGGTGCAGAAGGCATAGGATGTGCCCTGTCCGGAGTGCTTGGTTCGGTAGGCACGACCTCCTACACCGAAAACATCGGACTTATCGGCCTCACAGGAGTGGCAAGCAGGCACGTGGTAAGGGCAGGAGCAGTGATACTTATACTTCTCTCACTGATCGGCAAGCTCGGCGCATTGATCGCCACAATGCCCTCCCCTGTCATTGGCGGAGCATACATCACCCTCTTCGGGACCATCGGAGCGCTTGGCATCCAGAACCTTATGAGAGCAGACATGGGAAGCCAGAGAAACGTACTTATAGTAGGCTTCTCCTTCCTCATGGCACTGGGGCTTCCCGGCTGGGTCGAGCCTAATCAGGCTCTTTTTGCCGGAGCCCTTGGAAACACTTTCGGAGGAATGATCTGGGCCATTATGAAGACCCCGATGGCTGTAGCAGGTATTCTTGCGGCAATTTGCGACAATGTGATCCCGGGTACTGACGAAGAGCGCGGCATTAAAAAATAACCGGGAACGCACGGAAATAAAGCTGATCAATGCGGGATCTCTATAACAGGAGGTCCCTATTTTTTTAATATCCACTGTTTTATTTGTCAGATGTTTAAACTATAATTGGTGACTGGGTCTGTTGCTTTCCAAACAGCTCATATTTTATTGTTGATTTTTACCGGACATTACAGGTTCCGGCCAAATTCATTCCGGAGGGTGCTGCAGCATAAAATGGATACCTCTTATAAAAAAAAGAAACTGATCGTTTTTGGGATCACCGCTCTTATTCTTATGGTCTATTTTGTTCCGCTGGGATGGCACGGACTCCTTGAACCGGATGAAGGAAGGTACTCCGAGATCCCCAGGGAAATGGTAGAATCGGGGGATTTTGTAACTCCCAGGCTAAATTACGTTAAATATTTTGAAAAACCTGTACTCCTATATTGGATGAACGCCGCAAGTTTTATGGCTTTTGGCGAAAATGAGTTCGCGGCACGCTTTCCTACGGCTCTCAGCGGGGTCCTGGGTGCGCTCATAACAGCTCTTCTCTGTGCTTCGGTTTTTGGCAAAAGGGCCGGTGCCATTGCAGGAGCAGTGACGGCACTCTCCCTTTTATATTTTGCCATCGGGACTATAACGCTTACCGACATGCCTCTCTCTCTCTTTTTGACTGCGGCGCTTTCTGCCTTTTATTATGGGCATATAAAAAACGACAGAAGGTGGTTTCTGGCCTTCTACGCTTCTGCAGCACTGGGATTACTTGCAAAAGGCCTGGTTGCGATAGTCCTTCCCGGCGGGATAATTTTCTGGTACATCATTTTTACAAAAAAATGGCGCCTGATCCTTGATGCCCTTTACCTGCCTGGAATAGCGCTCTTTTTTGTGATAGCGTTCCCCTGGTTTTACATGGTCAGCAGAGAGAACCCCGATTTCCTCTATTTCTTCTTTGTCAGGGAACATTTCCTGCGCTATGCAACAAAAATTCACAGCCGCTACGAGCCATTCTGGTTTTTCATGCCGATGATACCCGTAGGACTTATGCCATGGACCGGTTTTTTCTTCTCCCTTTTCAGCAAAGAAAGCGTTCTGAGGTCTCCTTCTGACAAAAAAATTAAGGACGCAAATATTTATCTGCTGTCATGGTTCACAGTGATCTTTGTATTTTTCTCTCTTTCAAGTTCAAAGCTTTTTCCGTACATCGTTCCCTGCTTCCCTCCTCTTGCTATTCTAATAGCAGCTGATATTGACAGGATGATAGAACGCAGGAAATGGCACGGGAAAGCTTTAATTTTCTCCATCGTTTCCGGCGGCCTTATTTCCGCAGCTTTGATCATATATACGTATATAGAAAGCAGAGTTGATCCGGCCGACACTCTTCCGTCCGCCCTTGCAATTTCTGCAGGTCTGCTCGCAGGACCTGTTCTGGCTCTGTTTATAACAAGGAATGGCAGCAGGACTGCATACGAAAAGGCTGTTGCAGCTCTCTGCATTTCTGCTGTGGTCTATATAGCCGCTCACTACGGTGTATATGACATAATGGGAAAAACACGCTCCACCAAAGGCATCTCAGAAGTGATAATGAAAGAGAAGCTCCCGGACGAGACCATTGCAGTTTACGGAGAGATCCTACAGGGTATACCCTTTTATACAAAACAACGTGTTATGCTGATAGACAGTCTGGGCGAGCTTGAGTTCGGAGCAGGGAAACCTGAAGGTCAGGGATGGTTCCCCACCGCAGAAGAGTTCCTGCCTGAATGGAAGTCGAAAGACCGCAAATTTGTCCTTGTAATAGAAAGAGAGAGATTAAATGGTCTTTTTGAAGATGGGAAAACCTGTGAAACAAAAAAGATCGAACATGAAGACTATCTTATCCTTTTCAACAGGAGGCCCTAAGAAGATGAGAAATGATTTCCTCCCTTTTGCAAAACCATCTGTAGCAGAAGATGCAATAAATGATGTAGTGGAGTCAATACGTTCAGGTTGGCTGGCAATGGGTCCCAAAACTATCCGTTTTGAAGAAAACTTTTCAAAATACACCGGTGCTTCATGGTCTCTCTCGGT
>JBFXIQ010000003.1:0-63777 GCA_050175815.1 Synergistaceae bacterium | reverse complement strand
AGCAAAGGTCCTCAGGCTTCTGACGTCGAGAAGATCTAGCCTAGGCTAGATAGAGTATTTCTTTATTAATAAGGAAATAAACTATTGGAGGAAGACAGCGGGGAAACTCGTTGTCTTCCTTTTTATTCCCCGTTTTTTTGCTGTACTGCCAATGCGGCTATAAAGAATTCCTTTCGAATGAGCGGACTTTCGTAATGAGAAAAAATGAATACCCCTGGATCAAAAGTATTGCTCCGAAACCTATCTGGTAACCGATTTGTGAATATGTCCCTGTGCTCACGTCCACAGGAAAAAGATCTAGAATAAAACCTGTTCCCCATTGAAACAATATTAAAAGGCCGTAGATCATCAGGTTTAGGAGACCGATGACTGTTCCAGTGTGTCTGGTGGGAGAAAGCTCACTTACTGCGTTCCCCATAAAGACAAACGCTGCTCCGCTGAAAAATCCTGTCAGGAAGCCTGCAGTAGCTAATAAAATCATTTCCTTCGAAAAATATGAAGCTGCCATCCAAAATAGCCAGCTGATTTGCGTAAGGAGGCACATTGACAGGAACGCTCTTTTGCTGCCGCTTACTTTTCTGACAATAAATCCTCCAACCGCAGGCCCTAAGACCATTCCAATACTGATCCATGTGGCACATGTTCTGCAATCGTATAATCCTCTGCCAGTTGAAGTCTGGAGCCATGAAACAGCCCAAAGTCCCTGCAGAGTGGATATTGAAGCGGCAGAGGTTACCCATGTCATTGTTATTACCAGAAGAGGGAAGCTCCCTCTGATAATTTTTGCTCCATCTGCAATGTCGGTTGCAAATCTTGATAAAGACAGCGGCTTGGAATCTTTTTTCCCCTCTTTCAAAACCGGATCGTAATTTTTGAAGAGAAGCATCATAGTCCCAATTAAAAAGGCTGCTGCGCCCATCATCAGGTAGACGCCTGTGATTCCCAGGGAGTCCAGCGCGGCCCCCAAAGGCGCTATTGCGATGACAGTTCCGGAGTGGCCTATCATCATTATTGTCCCCACCAGCAGCGAATATTTTTCTTTTGAAAAAGATAGGGCGGAGTAGAGCATTATGCATGTAAATGCGCTTGAAAGGCCCAGTCCAGATATAGCCCTGCCCAGGCCTATGGTAAAGGGTGTGTGTGCGTAGGCCATAACAGCAGAAGCTAATGCAGCTATAACAAGCGATATGCCGCATGTTTTGAAAGAGCCGATACGATCTGCAACTGTACCCCATAAGACGAAACTTAATGCGTAAGTGTAAAAAAAGAGGCTTGATAAAAAACCTACCATCGAAGCGCTGATACCCAGCGTCTTTGCGAGAGGTGGAAGAACGACCACCCCGGAGATCCGCATCAGATTGCTATAGAGAAAAGCGAGCGCGAACAGAACGAAAAAGAACCACTTGCTTTTTATGACACCTACCTCCTTAGCATGCTAAACTCAATAATAGTGCTATGAAAAAGAAAGTGAAAAAAATCTTTTAGCTTTATTTTATGCAACATAACAAGCAATATTTAAAAAAATATTTAAAAAACATCTTGACATAAATCATATGTCAGACATATGATTTATGTCAAGTAAGCTAGAGGTGAGGAAATGTTTGATAAATTAAGCGCAGAAAAAAAATCATCAAATATTATGAAACAGATTCTTGCTGCAATAGAAGAAGGCAGGCTTAAAGAATCTGACAAACTCCCAAATGAAACTGATCTGGCAAAGGAATTTGGAGTGAGTCGTTCTGTCGTGAGGGAAGCTATGTCCGGACTGGTTACTATGGGCGTCGTAGAAAGGATTCCCGGCAATGGAACTTACGTTAGGGGAGCAGAGAAGACTTTTGAATCGCATGTCAGTGGTACCGCGGTCTTCTGGGAGCACCTTGAAGAGATGGAAAAAGTATCGGGTTCGTCTGACGCGTATATTGCAAGGCTGATCATTGAGCCTGTTATTTGGGAATATGCTGCGGGAAGAATGGAAATAAAAAATTTGAAGCAGCTGAAAACAATTTACAAACAAATGGAAAAAGCTATCGCCGAAGATGACCTGGAACACTACAGAGAGATGGACATAGATTTTCATCTGGAACTTGTAAGGTCTTCGGGTAATAATGTTTTATTTGAAATATTCAAAAGCGTAGTTGCTCTTACCGGGATCAACAAATGGGACAAGGAAAAGATCTGGTCGGACAGCAGCCATTCGGTCCGTAAGAGCCTTGAAGATCACAGGGAGTTGTTGAGGCTTATTGAAAAAGGTTCGTCAAAAGAGGTCAGGGACAAACTTGAATCGCATTTGAAAGCGGCTTTTTGGGAATACGGCAATAAATTTTAATGCAGCTCAGGGAGGTAATTAAGGTGGCAAAAGCAAAGTACCTGTATCTAAGAAATGGAAGTGTGTGGACGGGAGACATCGCAAACCCGAATGCTGAATCAGTCATCATAGGAGGCGGAAAGATAGTTGCCGTTGGAAAAACGTCTCAGCTTGACGGGCACCCCTTTGCGGCAGACGCAGTTCGTCATGAATTGAACGGAGTGAGTGTAATACCCGGAATGAGCGACTGTCACCTCCACGTCCTTACATGTGCGAAAGCTATGCAGTCAATAGATATGTCATCTGCGAAATCTACAGAAGACGTAATAAATAAACTACGGGAACGTTCTTCAAAGGTCAAGTCAGGTTCGTGGATTTACGGAACGATGTTGAATGAGAATACATGGGAAAAACCAGTCCTTCCGGAGGCATTAGATCTGGACAGGGCAGATATTGATAACCCGGTTGTTATACACAGGGTCTGCACTCATGCATCAATTGCGAATTCAAAGGCGCTTGAACTTGCTGGTATTGATAATCTGGATACTCCTGGAATCAGAAGGGATCCTTCTGGAAAACCAACCGGTGTTTTAGTTGAAGGAGCCCAGCTTCCGGTCCATACTGCATTGAAAAAAAGTCTCTATACGGAAGAAACTCTCCTCAGCTACCTGAATTCTTACCTGAAACATGCAGCATCGCTTGGACTGACAACTCTTCACTCCTGCAGCGCAGCTAGCCTGGGAATGGAAGAAGAACTCGGGCTATATCAGATACTTATGGATGAAGATAGACTCTATTGCCGGGTTTACAGCACGCATGATGAGTTGTCTGTCCCTTCAATGGGGGGAGTTTTGGGCAATGATTTTGTGCGATTTGAGGGTTTCAAACTTTTCCTTGACGGAAGCCTTGGTGCAAGGACAGCTGCAGTGAGTTTTCCGTACGTGGATGACCCGTCAACTTATGGAATGCTCATACATGAACTTGACGAACTGGTGGACAAACTCTGCGAATCGACTAGACGCCGTGATCACATACTAGTCCATGCTATAGGTGACAGAGCGATAGATCAATTACTGGACGCGATAGAGAGAACATGCGAGGCCTGCCCTGATCCGAAATACCCCTATCTTCTCAATCATATAGAGATACTTCGTCCGGATCAGATAAAAAGGATGAAAAAGCTCCCCGTAGCCTGTGTTATCCAGCCGACTTATGTTCCCTCCGACATTGATATGGTACCGGTGCGTCTTGGCGAAAACCAAAAATATGCCTGTGTGTGGAAAGATCTTGTGGACTCCGGACTTTTACTCTGCGGTTCAAGTGATGCTCCCATAGAGATCGCTGATCCAATGTGCGGGATATGGGCTCTTGTAAACAGAAGAAGTTATGACGGGACAAGAATATGGAATTCTGAACAAAAACTCACATTGGACCAGGCACTTCACATTTATACTACCAACCCTGCACAAGCACACACTACATGGGACTGGAACGGAAGCATCACTACCGGTAAGGCAGCAGACCTGGTAATTTTTGACAGGGACTTGTTCAAAATTCCTGAGATGGAGATACGCTGTACAAAGGTAGTTAATACGATAGTCGATGGCAAGACGACATGGGGATATATAAAAGGCTGGGATCATTACAGGTAGGAGGATAAAAAATGAGCAGGTTTAAAACTGGAATATACAGTGTCGTCAATTTCAAAAACGTCGACATGGAAGAAGAAATACTCAGTACCGTTGATTCGGATGTCCTTCATCTCAAAAATGTTGAGGAATTTGAAGCAGCCTTGCCGGATATAGACGGCCTCATCTGTGATATTACTCCGATAACACCGGAGAGGATATCAAAGATGGATAGATGCAGGATTGTGGTAAGGCATGGAATGGGAGTTGAGAACATAAACATTCCTGCTGCGACAGAGAAGGGAATAATCGTCTGCAATGTGCCTAAGTTCAACCTTGAGGAGGTTTCGGATCATGCCCTGGCCTGCGCTCTTTCTCTCATACACAGGCTTCCTCACTACACGTGGAAAGTCACAAGGGACAGATCATGGAAGCTTGAGGATTTTCCTCCGGCAGACCAGTTCGGAGAGCTTACCATGGGGATTCTGGGCTTTGGGCAGATAGGTCAGATCCTGGCCAGAAAAGCAAGAAGCATATTCAAAAAAGTAATTGCCTATGATCCTTTCATTAATAAGGGAATCTGCGAAGAGATCGGGGTCGAAGTGGTTGAAAATATGGACGATATGTTCAGGGCATCCGACGTGATAAGTATTCACGTTCCCCTTAATGACGAAACTCGATATTTTGTAAATATCAGCAAACTGAAATTGATGAAACCAAATTCAAATATCATAAATACATCACGGGGCGGGCTTATTGATCTGGACGATCTTCAATATGCACTGCACAATGGCATAATAGCAGGTGCTGCGCTTGATGTAATAGAGGGAGAACCTGTTCCTGACATGGCACACCCTATATTTGATGAACCCGGTTGCATAATTACCCCGCATACAGCATGGTATTCAAATTCTTCTCTAAAAAAACTCAGAGCTACAGCTGCGGAAGAAGTCAGAGATGTCTACCTGGGCAAACGCCCTATCGGTCAGCTCAATACAATTTAGGAGGCGTATATCAATGGACATCCACAAAAAGAGTAAAAGGATATCACAGTGTTCATTTGAGGGAGGTATCAGGGACATCTTTGAGGCTGCGCTTATATTACAGTCGCAGGGGCGAGAGATTTTTCACCTTGAGATAGGAGAGCCTGATTTCGATTCGCCTGCAGAAGCTAGACAGGCCTGTGTTGATGCGGTTAACAAAGGTCTTACGCATTACACGTCCATGAATGGTATAGCTGAACTACGCGATGCGATCTCAGAGCATGAAGCCAAACGCGGAGTCAAACTGGAACCCGGAAATATTGTGGTCACCTGCGGCGCGGAAGAAGCGCTTATGTCTGTTATGCTTGGACTGCTTGACCCTGGTGATGAGGTGATCCTTCTTACTCCATGTTTTGTGGCGTACAAAGAGCAGTGTTACTTTGCGGGAGCGGTTCCTGTGGAGGTGCAGGCAGATCTTGGTGATTACTACGGGATTGATATCGACAAGATAGCGTTATCTGTTACAGACAGGACAAAAATGATAATGATAAATTCACCGAACAATCCATCCGGCGGTGTAATAAAAAAATCTGACATGGACAAATTGGTTGACTTTATCAAAGGAAAAGACATTTGGCTTTTGACTGATGAATGCTACTCGGCAATTATATACGACGAGGAACATATCAGTCCCCTGACATATCCTGAGATAAAAGGCCAGCTTCTTTACGTTAATTCTGTGTCAAAAACTTTTGCCATGACAGGCTGGCGTGTTGGATATGCATATGTTCCTTCACAGGTCCTGCCCTGTATTTCAAAATCGCATCTGATGCTTACGAGCTGTGCCCCTTCCTTTGCACAGTATGGGGCGGCAGCAGCCTTCAAAAATAGCTCTGACTACACGGCAATGATGTGCAGCCAGTTCAAAAAGAGAAGGGATGTCGTGTCAGAGGCTCTGGAAAAATGTCCGGGAGCTGATTTCCCTTCACCTAAGGGTGCCTTTTATGTGCTGCCGTCAATTGAAAAACTTAAAATGACCCCGCTTGACTTTGCTCTTGGATTGATGAACAAATATGGTGTGGCTGTATCTCCAGGTGATGCCTTCGGGATAAAGAACAGGGTCAGGATTGCTTATACGATAGATATTGAAAAAGTTAAAAAAGCCATGGAATACTTCGTTGCTTACTACAACGAGTGTCTTAACAAAGTTACAGACTGAAAAAATCTGCAACAGACCGGCCCTGTCGGGGTTCGAAAACAAAGGAGGCGTTTTGTATGAAAAAAGCAATCTTATTAGTAATGTGCGCACTAGTGGTCCTTGTTTCTGCTCAATCCGCAATGGCTGCAAAGGTGTATAAGATGAAGCTTCACACTGTTGGGTCAGAGACTCATCAGGCACACCAGTCATTGTTGGATTTCAAGAAATATGTAGAAGAGCAGACAAAGGACGGAGTACAGGTAACTCTCCATATCAACGCAGCCCTTGGCGGAGACAGGCAGGCAACAGAAGCCATGCAGCTGGGAACTGTGGAATGCGGGATCATAGGCAGTTCAACCCTTGCTACCTTTGCCCCGAGGTTCAATGTATTTGATCTTCCCTTCGCGTTCAAAGATTTTAAAACGGCGTACAAGGTCATTGACGGGCCGTTGTCAGAAAAGTTAGGATCTGATCTTGAAAAACAGGGTCTTCGCATAATTGGTTACGGGGTCAATGGATTTAGAAATGTAAGCAACAACAAACAGCCGATAAAAACTCCTGCCAATATGAAGGGTATGAAAATCAGATGTATGGAGAATCCGATCCATATTGCGACATTCAAAGCGATGGGGGCCAACCCTACGCCGATGAGCTTCTCGGAGCTATATACCGCCCTTGCACAAAAAACAGTAGACGGACAGGACAATCCTGTCGTGCTCACCTACTCTTCCAAATTCTATGAAGTACAGAAATTTTATTCTCTGACCGGACATATCTTTGCCGTAGCTCCGCTGGTCATTTCCGAAAACTTCTTCCAGTCCTTGCCTAAGGATTACCAGAAAGTAGTGCTGGAAGCCGGCAAGCGTTATGAAGCAAGCGAAAGAAAAGCAACGGAAGAGCAGGATGTAAAAATGCTGGATCAGCTGAAGGCTACAGGAATGCAGATCAATTCACTTACTGATGCAGAAAGAAAACAGTTTATAAAAGCAACTGAACCTGTATACGCGGAGTTTGAAAAACTGATCACAAAGGAAGTAATGGATATCGTACGTCAGTCGCAGAAATAGAAATGTACTGACTAAAACTGGAATCTGTCACGAGGTGTTACTATGATTCGATTAGGAGAACTGTATAACAAATTTGAGGAAAATCTGCTTTACATTTCCCTGGTGCTTAATGTCGCGCTGATCTTTGTTCAGGTAGTGATGAGGTATGTCTTTTCCAATTCCCTCTCATGGAGCGAAGAAGTTGCCCGCTACCTGTTTGTTTGGCAGACATGGATCGGTGCCAGTTATGCTGTTAGAAAAAAAAGACACTTAAGAGTAGAGGCTCTGGCCGACAGATTCCACGGTACACCACGGAAGATCATAGAATTGATCGTGCTGGCTCTTTGGATTTTCTTTGGATGTTTTCTTGTTCTTAAGGGTTATCAGCTTACAAAGATGATAACCATGAGGGGACAGGTATCTGCAGCGCTCGGAATCCCAATGGCTGTTGCATATGCAGCCGTACCTGTGGGAAGCTTCTTTATGACTGTAAGGCTTATTCGGCAGGTATACTCTGTATTTACCGACAAAGAAGCGATAGGTTAGGGGGAATAAATATATGGATATAGCTCTTTTGATATCTCTTCTATTTATTTTCCTGGCAATTAGTGTGCCCATAGGTATAGCTCTCGGTCTGGCGACGATGATCACTATGTGTTTTACAAGTACGATACCGGTGATCATGATAGCTCAGACAGCATTCACAGGTATAGATTCTTTTCCTTTACTTGCGATCCCTTTTTTTATGCTTGCAGGATCACTGATGGGATATGGGGGCATATCCAAAAGGATAGTTGATTTTGCTGAAAGCCTTGTAGGGTTTATGGTAGGTGGTCTTGCAATGGTCACAGTAATGGCCTGTATGTTCTTTGCAGCAATATCCGGATCGGGCCCGGCAACTGTCTCCGCGATAGGTTCCTTTATGATACCGGAGATGAAAAGCAAAAATTACGGTGGTCCGTTTGCAGCGGCGCTTACAGCTGCAGCCGGATCAATAGGGGTAATAATTCCTCCCTCAATACCGTTTGTTATTTTTGCTGTCATTTCAGGAGCCTCAGTACTTGAATTATTCGTGGCTGGAATTGTACCTGGAATAATGATAGGAATTTCTCTAATGGTAGTTTCATGGTTCATAGCGAAAAAAAGAAATTACCCCAGAGCAGATCGCAACTATGGTCTCCATGATGTTGCTACAAGTTTCGTAAGGGCATTTTGGGCATTGATGGTCCCGGTTATAATACTGGGAGGCATATACAGCGGTATCTTTACACCAACAGAGGCTGCAGTAAGCGGAGTAGTCTACGCACTCTTCATAGGGAAGTTTGTCTATAAGGAGCTTGATGCAGTCACAATAAAAGCTGCGTTTACCGATGCACTGGTTGTAAACGGCGCTACGACTTTTATGCTGGGGCTCTCTCTTGCTTTTGCCACCTACCTTACCATGGAGGAGATACCCATGAGGGTAGGGGAATGGATAGTGAGTGTTTCAAGTACACCATGGATAATCCTTTTACTTGTAAACATGATGCTGCTTGTAGTTGGGTGTTTCGTGGACAATATATCTTCGATGATAATACTTACTCCTATCTTCCTCCCTGTGATGAAGTCCATCGGTGTTGATCCGGTACATTTCGGACTCTTTATGACAGTTGCTTTGGCAATTGGGTTTGTTACGCCCCCATACGGAGCGAACCTGTTTGTCGCATCAGCAGTTTCAGGAGAGAAGCTTGACAATATCTCCAGAAACATCCTCCCCTTTGTAATTGCGATGATCCTTTGTCTGATACTTTTTGTATATTTCCCTGTTTTTAGTATGGGATTGGTAAACCTGTTTGTGAGAGGCTGAAGAAATATCTTCGTATTTTTTCTTTGCTAAACCCCGTTATTTTGATGATAAACAGAAACTGGAAAATTTTACAGTTTCTGTTTCTCTCTTTTATGTAAATTACCCCTTGCAGAAAACATATCATTTCGTCTATTGTTGACTGGTGTTTTAATCGAAGTCTTTTAAATTTAGAATTTTTCGAGGAGGCTGTACCATGTCCCTTTTAAAAGATAAAAAGCTATCTGTGGAAAAGCTCAGAAGAACGGCTGATATTGAGTCCCTTGGTTTTAGGACGACCAAATCGATCGGCAGGCTTGAAGGCCTTGTCGGACAGGAAAGGGCCGTCCACGCTGTAAGCTTTGGCCTGTCGGTGCAGAGCAAGGGCTATAATATTTTCATGGTAGGTGAACCTGGAAGCGGCAGGACAACTTACGCAATGAAGGAACTCACAAACTGTGCTGCTAGTATGCCTGCTCCTGACGACTGGGTCTATGTATATAACTTTGACGAGCCAGGCACGCCGCTTGCGGTCAGTCTGCCTGCCGGCAAAGGAAAAGAACTTTCAAAAGACGCAGAAAACGCAGTTGAAGATCTCAAGTCTGTTCTTGCAAAGGCTTTTGACAACAATGAATTTGAGGATAGCAAAGCCCAGCTTGTAAAGTCGTTCCAGGAAGAAGTAAACAAGTATATGGAAGAGCTTCGCAAATGGGCAGAAGAGAAACATTTTGCAATAAAGCGCACTCCTCAGGGTTTTGTAAACCTTCCGATGATATTTGCTCCTCCTGTTAAAGAAACTGATGAAAAGGCAGCTAAAACAGATAACAACCCAGAAGCAACAGAAGAAGCAGAAATCAAAAATGCGGAGCCTGTCCTGAGGGAAATGCAGCAGGAAGAATTCGAGGCTCTTTCTGAAGAGGAACAGGAAAGGCTGCAAAAAGCATCAGAAGAGATATCCCAAAAAACTCTTGAGACACTGAGATCTATAAGGGAGCGGGAGAAAGACCTCAAAGAGAAGATCAAAGAGCTTGAAGGCCAGATATGCAGGAATGCGATAGGGCCTATCCTTTCAGAGTTAAGGGCTAAATATGCACCGAATAAAAAACTTGAGGAATGGTTCGATGATTTTACTGAAGATCTCGTTGCCAACTTCAATGCCTTCCTTGCTGCAGCACGCGATGAAGCAGCAGAAGTAGATTTCACCCGATATGAAGTCAATTCATTCGTTTCCAATAACCCAAATGAGGGAGCTCCGGTCATCAGGGAGACAAACCCCATCTATTACAACCTCGTTGGAAAGGTCGAGTATGAAAGCCGCCAGGGGAATCTCTACACCGACTTCAGAAGGATCACCCCCGGGGCAATGCATAAAGCCAACGGAGGGTTTCTGTTGCTTGAAGCTGAGGAACTGCTAAGACAGTTTATGTCTTGGGATGCCTTAAAACGCGTTCTCCGCTGCAGGGAGCTCTTTATTGAAAACCTTGGTGAGCAGCTGGGGTACATACCTGTATCATCACTCAGGCCGGAACCGATCCCCATAGACATGAAAGTAGTGGTAGTAGGCACTCCATACCTCTATTACCTGCTGAATATCTATGATCCGGAATTCCAGAAGATCTTCAAGATAAAGGCAGACTTTGACACAGATATGCCTAGGACAAAGGAGTCAGAAATGCAGCTTGCCCAGTTCATTGCCGGATTCGTTGAGCATGAAGGTAAGCTTAATTTTACTGTCTCCGCTGTTGGCGAAGTTATCGAATGGTCATCACGTCTGGTCGAGAACCAGAACAAACTTTGTACCCAGTTCAACAAAATAGCTGAGATACTCGTTGAGGCAACTGCATGGGCAAGAATGGACGGCAAGAAACAGGTCGGGCTGTCTCACGTCAGAAAAGCACTGGAAGAAAAGACCTTCCGTTCCAACCTTCTCGAAGATAAAATTCGCGAAGCTTACAACGAAGGTGTGATAAAAATAGATACAAAAGGCTCCGTCGTCGGACAGATAAATGGTCTGACAGTAGCTCAGCTTGTAGATCATAGCTTCGGTTCACCTGTCAGGATAACAGCCAACGTATTCATGGGGCAGGAGGGCATAGTAAACATTGAGCGTGAGGTCAACATGACGGGGCCAATACACAACAAGGGCCTTCTTATACTTTCAAGCTACCTGGGCCGCAAATATGCGCAGGACTTCCCTCTTTCTATGACCGCGAGAATTGCATTTGAACAGACCTACGGGGGAGTCGAGGGAGACAGCGCTTCCTCAACGGAACTATACTGCATTCTTTCTGCACTCTCAGGTATCCCTTTGAAGCAGAGTATTGCCGTAACAGGATCTGTTGACCAGTTTGGCAATATACAGCCGATAGGCGGAGTGAATGAGAAAATCGAAGGATTCTTCAGTTACTGTAAGGTTTTTGGATTGACAGGCGAGCAGGGTGTAATGATACCGCATCAGAACGAGCAGCATCTGATGCTCAGCCACGAAGTGCTTGATGCGGTCAGAAAAGGCAAGTTCCATATATGGAGCGTAAAGACCATCGATGAGGGAATAGAGATACTGACAAACGTAAAGGCCGGCACTTCTGACGCGAATGGTGAATTTCAGGCAGATACGATACACGCTAAGGTAAAGACCTGCCTTGAGGCATGGATAGAGCGTTCTTTCAAACACAAAAAGAAAATGCAGGATAAAGTAGATCCGCCGGAAGACAAGAAGAAGTCAAAAGGCAAAAAGAAACGCAATAAATTTGAGGAATCCGATCAGTGAAGAAACCCCACCATGCAAAAGAGATCCTGGATGCTTTTGAAAGGCACTGGGGTAACGAGGGCAGGCCTTCTCCAGAACTGAAACACGAAGAACCGCTTGACGGTCTTATGCTGACGTTGCTGTCACAAAACACCAACGATAAAAACCGTGACAAGGCTTTTGAAAAACTCAAAACAGAATATCCGAAGTGGGACATGGTAGCAGAGGCGCCTCTTGAAAAAGTAGTCGATCTCATAAGGGTGGCCGGTCTCGGTGACACAAAAGCCACGCGTATGAAGCAGATACTTGCTGTTTTAAAAGATAAATTTGGAAGGCATTCCATCAGCGATCTGCAAAAATGGAAAGCAAATGAAGTCAGGGATTTTCTGGTATCTCTTCCCGGAGTCGGAGTGAAGACGGCGGCCTGTGTTTTGGTCTTTGATCTTGATATGCCCGCTTTCCCGGTTGACACTCATGTAGCAAGG
The DNA here is from genome assembly GCA_050175815.1 of Synergistaceae bacterium. Lineage (GTDB taxonomy): Bacteria > Synergistota > Synergistia > Synergistales > Synergistaceae > Caenicola. The sequence continues at coordinate 51,561 of JBFXIQ010000003.1, read as the reverse complement.
ATAAGCCGCAGGCTTGGATGGGTACCGGAAAAAATGACACCGGACAAGATACAGGAATATCTTGAAAGCACACTTCCTCCCGAACGTTTCAGGGGTGCTCATTTAAACATTATCGAACACGGCAGAGGTATATGTTTAGCCAGAAAACCGGACTGTAAAAACTGCTACGCAGAAAAATGGTGTCAGTTCACGAAAAGCCTTGACGGATGAACATTTCTTGGTATAATAGCTTCTGTTTGCCGGGATGGCGGAATGGTAGACGCACGGGACTTAAAATCCTGCGAACGCAAGTTCGTGCGGGTTCGAATCCCGCTCTCGGCACCAGTAACGCACCAATTCAAATCGCGGGGTGGAGCAGTACGGCAGCTCGTCGGGCTCATAACCCGAAGGTCACAGGTTCAAATCCTGTCCCCGCAACCAAACGAAAACAATCGGGGTCTAAACCCTGACTAGGACAGGGTCGGCAAAAATGCTGACCCTGCTTTTTTTACCCTTTCAGCCCACTTCCCCCAAAACACGATTCTCCAGTAGCAGTCTGACACTGTACGCGCACCGCCTTATGTTTTTTGTGGCGTTTAACTGCTGTTTAGCCACAGCAATCAAAACAAAACAGAGGACCATATTAAAGGCGGCGTCCGTGAAAAAGTCAGGGAAAAGCCCTTTGACAGGAATGATTTCAAACTGGGCACCAATAATAATTTGGCGCATATTGGCGCCAATTGGCGCCGCCGTTTGGGAATCGAACCAGTGGCGCCAATTGGCGCCGAAATCTGGCCCAAATATCCGAATAAGACGGAACCGGTAAAAACGGACGAAACCCGAAAATACGGGTCCGAGATGAATTGGCGCCGAATTGGCGCCGAAACGTCGGAATTTGGCGCATATTGGCGCCATCCTGCAAGAAAAGTGGCGCCGATTGGCGCCGCCCGGACATAACTGCGCCGGCGCCAAAACGCGTAGATCCTGTCGGGGAGAGGAAAGGAGATGTGATGAGACCGCAAGTTTCTAAAAAAATTGGCGCCGAATCGGTTCAATTGCAGAAATGTTCTGGGAATCGAACTGTGTCATCAATCGGGACGTCATTTAAAGGAGGGGAAAACCGTGGCTTTAACAGAAGAAATCATCAAAAGCCATCCGAAGGGGAAGAGAAAGAGGTACTCCGATATCCAGGGGCTCTACCTCAACATAAACAAGAGCGGCTATGCCACCTGGATCCTGAGAAAGATGGCAAACGGAAAAAGGGAGTCCATCACGATCGGCTATTATCCCGACATGTCGATCGAGGACGCGAGAAGGAATGCGAAGGCGGAGGCTGTCAAGATCGAGCAGGCGAAATCGTTGCTGCGGCCGAGCCTGGCAAAGAAGGCCAAAGAGATCCGCTTTGAGAACGAATCGGCGAAAATAAGGCAGGCCGGGAAGAATGGGGACTCCAAAAAGATAACGTTCGCCGAGGCCTATTACGAGTTCATGGAGTTAAAGATGATACCGGTCAACTCGAGGACCTACTGTGAAAGCGTCCACTCGAGGGCGCTCACCTACCTGCTGCCGGACCTCGGGGAGCTGCCTCTGGACAGCATAACGTCCACGATAATCCTCGATACGATAAGGAAGATTGAGAAGCTGGGGAGGATAGACACGGCCAAGAGGACCCTCGGGGTCGCCTATTCCGTCTTTGATTACGCGAAAGCATGCCGGTACTATTCCGCCCCGCAGAACCCAGCATCCGACATGTCGAAAGCCCTTGCCTCAAGACCGGTGAAGCACATGGCGTCGCTGCAGAAGCCAAGTGACATCGGAAGGCTGCTTTATGCGGCTTTAAACTACGGATCGTTCTTTCTGCGGCACGCCATAAAGATCCAGGCGCACACCTTCGTCCGGTCTTCCGAGCTCAGGTTCGCCCAGTGGGACGAGATAGACTTCGGCAAAAGGGAGTGGAGGATCCCGGCGGCGAGGATGAAGATGACGAGCCCCCACATCGTGCCGCTTTCAAGGCAGGTCATCGAGGAGTTCCGAGCCCTGGAGGAGGTAACGGGAAACACCTGCCATGTCTTTCGGAGCACGCAGAGGCCCCACGTGGATATCCCGTTCAGCGAGGCTGCCGTCCTTGTTGCGCTTAAGTCTTGCCTGAGCATCATAAGCATGCCCGAGAAAGCCATGGTGGGGCATGGATGGCGGTCCGTGGCGTCGACCACGCTCAACGAATCGGGCAGGTTCAAGCCTGATGCGATAGAGCGGCAGCTGGCCCACATGGAAAGAAACAGCACGAGAGCCTCCTACAACTACGCCCAGTACATCCCGGAGAGGCAGCAGATGATGCAGTGGTACTCAGACTATCTGGACGAGCTTGAGGCTGAGGCAAAGCAACGGAGCGAGGAGGCCAGGGATATCATCTACTGGAAGTTTGCTCTGAGGAAAAGAGAGTCCGAGTAAAGTATGTCTTGATCTGTCTCAAAAGACTGGGCGAATCTCTTTCTGTAGAGATTATAAAAATTTGTGCCCCTCTTGTTTAAATGTTTTTGATTTTAATATAATAAAGAAAAGATAAGACAACGAGGGGCGCATCATGGGAAAGACGAGAAGAAAAAAAATAAAGACGAATAGCCAAGGCATAACCGACGCCCTTATTAAAAATACGACAGTCAAAAATAAGGTCGTCAGGATAACGGATGCGGTGCCGGGACTCTTTATAGCGCTCTTTCCTACTGGCGTCAAAACTTGGTATATCCGCAAGTCCTGCGACGAGGGTAGACTGCAGCTGCGCATAGGCAGGTACAGCGATGGTTACACTATAGCTCAGGCCAGGGAGGCGGCGCGGCAAATAAACAACTACGCGGAGCTCGGCGAAGCCATAACAGTCCCTACAATGCTCAGCAATGAAGACCTGCGGAGGCTCAACCCGAAGGGCCTTCCTCCTGCCTGTACTTTCAGAGAGCTTTATGAGGAGTGGCACAGGGAGATAGGGGCAAAAAAGCTTGATGTCACTTATCTTGAGAGGATAAACGGACAAATGAACACCCATGTCCTTCCGCAGATAGGGGATATTGACGTTACTGAGATAACCGCCAAGATGGTACACGATATGGCAAAAGCGGTGGAGAACAGCGGCAGGACAGAGACGGCCCACCGCGTCATATCGCTCTGCGGGCGCGTCTTCAGGTACGGAGTGATCACGCAGCGCGCGACTGGGGACCCCACCCTGCTCCTAAAGGAAAGCATAGCCCCGGCCAAAAAGGGACATATGCCCTCCATCCCGGCCTCAAACACGCTCAGGATAGGGGAGCTAATCTACAAGGCGCGCTGTAGGAACGAAGAATGCTACAAGATGATGCTGCTGCAGGCATATACCTTCGTAAGGCCCAGCGAGCTGAGGTTCATGCAGTGGAGCGAGCTTGATCTTGACAATAGAATCTGGAGAATACCTGCGGATAGGATGAAGATGTCGAGTCCCCATATAGTGCCTCTCTCAAGGCAGGCTATTAAGATACTCAGAAGCATAAAAAGGCACGAAAATAACATCTATGTCTTCACTCTGGCCAAGTCTCCTGAAAGCAGGAAGCCCGCAAACGCTAACGCTGTGCTTAACGCTATAAAAACGCTTGGCTTCAATACTGGCGAGATGTCCGCGCACGGCTTCAGGTCGATAGCCTCCACGATCCTGAACGAATCGGGGAAGTTCAGCGGCGATGCGATAGAGAGGCAGCTTTCCCACGTCCCTGGAAACAGGGTCAGGGCGGCATACAACTACGCACAGCATATCAACGACAGGACAGAGATGATACAGTGGTACGCGGATAAGCTGGACAGCTTTGAGAGCGAATATGCTAAGAAACAGGCAGCAGCTAATGGAATAAGGGTTTGTGATTCTGTAGAAGTAAAAGAAACTTTTAAGACAGAACCATCGCAATCCATTAACAGCTCCCTGATGTTCTATGCAGGTCAGCTAATTTCAAAAAGTTTTCTGCGCGTATCTTCCTATTTATATCCAAATAAGTAATGTTTTAGCTCCAGTAGGATCAAGACAAGCAGAGAATGGTCAAAGGCCAACATCAAAATATTAAAAAATATTGTCTTCTTCAGCGAATTCTGGCTGCAATTCACCTCAGAAGCAGTAATAAAACACTTGCCTTATTTAAGCATTTTTAGGATAGTTTGAGAGCCCTTCATACCGTTACCTCTTGAATGAACATTTACGCCACAAGCTGTAGCATATTGTAGTGTAAATGTTCAACAAGTAATTATATATACCGGTGAATAATTTCGGCTGTGTCGTGAGTATCGAAGTGCAGATCACTACTCCCAGCCATTGATGATTCCGGCTGAGAACCTGTCGGCAAGGACCTGTATGACTTTTTTCTCCTCGTCTGTTAGCCATTCCGGCCGGATATATTTGGCGAGACGTTCATCAAGCACGTCAAATGCCTCAGCAGCTTCCAGGATCTTGCATTTTCTGTCCCAGAGGAGTAAGAGCAGGTTCGGATATAAAGTAAAATCAATGCAGTCATCGCTGATGGGTTTCATTATGACGAAATCATTCCTTTGCCGTCGCGATCGCGATGGTGACGTTGTCCTGATAGGGAACGTCTTTCTCAAGAGTAGCCTTTATCAGTACGTTCGCCCATTTTTGCGGGTCGGGATCATAAGCATCGATGATCTCATCTTCATTCAACGTCTTGTACAGCCCGTCTGTGCATAGAACTGCGGAGATCCCGGGCAATAGCCTGGTTTTCCCGGAAGAAATCTCCTTAAGCTCCCAGATGCCGATAAAGCTGCTGATCGAATCCCGTCTAGGGTGTTTATCTGCAAATTCCTTATCGATCTTACCCTCTGCTACGGCAACGTCAAGGACGTTGCCGTAGAGGTGGTCTTCATTTAACTGCTTTAGTCCTGTATCTGAAAAGAGGTATATGTGGCTGTCGCCCACGGAGATCCAGTAAAGCATGTCGTTTTTTATAAGTGCAGCAACAAGTGTAGTTCCACCGACAGTTCTTACCTTTTTTCTGATCATAAAAGAAACTACTTCGTTGTTTACATAACGGGCCGCCTGAAGCAGGACTTCAGGGACATTGTATATTTCGTCCTCGATCATAATGAAGCTCTTTAACGCTTCACATGCTATCTGTGCGGCTTCTTTTCCGAAACTGGCTCCACCGATCCCGTCGCAAACAACAAGAAGATCCCGGTCAGCTTGAGCTGTGTGACCAAAAGTTGGGGTCGAAATATAAAATGCGTCCTGCTGGTCTTTACGTTTTCCGATATTTTGTGCTCCGCCCAGTAATATCTTCATGGCTTTCTCCTTTAAGCAAAATAATAACGTGTCGGATGACATTATACAGCTTGGGCCTTAATTACATCAGGCAAGAAGCGCGGGCAGTAAAGCATTCAGTCTTTATTACAGATACTCTTTTATCCGCATTTGGCATGGCCAACGTTCTTTGTAAACAGATTTCCATCCCTGATCACCTTGTCTTTCAAACTAATATCCGAAGTCAGTATATAGTACAAACGTGGTATCATTTAGAAGCGGTAGTAAAATAATGGTGGCTGAACGATAATACATTAAAGACGATTCTTAGTTGATATTCTAGCCTTTATTTTGATGGCTGTTATACCCATCTATTAGTTCAATATTGAATATATCAATGAAGAAATAGTTAAACAAAAAGGTATGCCAGTAAGAAGAAATTCAATTGGAAATTTCTAGACACCATAAAGCGCTTATACACAGAGGGCATGTTGCGGTACACGGCCATTATATAGTCATAAGAAACTTGCTTGACCAAATCAGTTACAAAATCCTATGGGAACTGTTAATCGATAAATACATGAAGAAACATAAATTACGTGCGATCGACTAGATTAGTTTGTATTTGCTTGTAAAATTATCCAAGTTCAAGAACGTAAACACAAACAACTCCGTGAAGATTTCCAAAACCATAGACTCCGATGTGTCTGACATCAGGGGAATCATTCCATACGAGCATGAACAAGTCGGAGAAAGCTGATTTTTTATGGAAAAGTGAGGATTGAGAGTATGGCTCGACTTGAAGAGATAACTGTTGGGGCAAGTGTCGTTGGTATTGCAGGCAATGCTCCTGTAAGCATCGTTGCTGTTAAATGGTATGGGAATACTGTTCTGGAGATAACATTCAAAGACGTACGCGGCCAACTTGCGAGTCAGCTTTTATATAGAGAAGACGAAGAGAGGATTACTGTCGCTGATGGCAGCTTGCCTTGGAGTTTTGACGCAGACGCTAATTTATTACGGTTAGCATCAGAAGCATATCGAATTGACCTTGCACATTTATTCGACCCCTACCTCGCGCTCCACTCTTCAACCATTGAGGCACTGCCACATCAGATATCGGCGGTTTACAAAGAAATGCTGCCGCGGCTTCCACTTCGTTACATCCTTGCAGATGACCCTGGATCGGGAAAAACGATAATGACAGGGCTTTTCCTTAAGGAATTGCTTATACGCGGTGATCTAAAACGCTGCATGATAGTTTCGCCGGGCAACTTGGCAGAACAATGGCAAGATGAATTATACAGAAAGTTTAACCTGCGCTTTGAGATACTTACTAATGATCGTATAGAATCTGCAGTGACAGGAAATATATTTTCGGAAATGAATCTTTGTATTGTACGTCTGGATAAACTGTCCAGGAACGAGGAAATACAAGACAAACTTAAAGTTACAGATTGGGATCTGATCGTCTGTGACGAAGCGCATAAAATGTCTGCAACTGTCTGGGGCGGCGAAGTGAAATACACAAAGCGGTTCCAGCTTGGAAGGCTGTTGTCGTCGATATCCAGACATTTCCTTTTATTGACGGCTACGCCACACAACGGTAAAGAAGAAGATTTCCAGCTCTTTATGTCACTTATTGATCAGGATCGATTTGAAGGAGTGACCAGAAGCGGGAACCAGGCGGTTGATGTATCTGATGTCATGCGCCGGCTTGTTAAGGAAGAACTCCTCAAATTCGATGGTACGCCATTGTTCCCCGAACGTATTGCATATACTGTTAATTATGATTTGTCGCCGGCCGAAGCAAAACTATACGAATCAGTTACTGAGTACGTACGGGATGAATTTAACCGCGCGGACCAACTAAATAATGAACGTAAAAATACAGTAGGTTTTGCTTTGACGATACTGCAAAGGAGGCTTGCTTCTTCGCCAGAGGCCATTTTTCAATCATTAAAGCGTCGTCGCGAGCGTCTTGAAAACCGACTTGCTGAGGAACGGTTAGGAAAGCGAGCTGCTGAATATGCCGTTCCAGAGTTCGACGATTATGACGAAGATGATTTGCCGTCTTCAGAACTGGAAGATACAGAAGAAAAAGTTGTAGATCAGGCTACTGCCGCTCAGACTATTGCTGAGTTGGAGGCGGAAATCGGTGCATTAAAACAGCTTGAAAAAATGGCAAACGATGTTCGCGTGAGTGGGGAAGACAGAAAATGGGAAGAATTGTCTAAGCTGCTTCAGGATAGCAATGCAATGTTTAGTACGGATGGTGCGAGAGAAAAACTAATTATTTTTACAGAACACAGAGATACGCTCCGTTACTTAACAGACAAAATACGATCCCTTATAGGGAGTCAAGAAGCTGTTGTGAACATACACGGAGGCATGCTCCGCGACGAACGTCGTAAAGCAGAGGAACTTTTCAAACAGGACAAAGAGGTTAGGATACTCATAGCTACGGATGCGGCGGGTGAAGGCATAAACCTTCAGAGAGCACATCTTATGGTCAACTATGACTTGCCATGGAACCCCAATCGTCTTGAACAGCGGTTTGGACGCATTCACCGTATCGGACAAACGGAGGTATGTCACCTTTGGAATCTTGTCTCAAGGGAGACACGCGAAGGAATGGTGTTCCAACGTCTCTTTGAAAAATTGGAACAGGAACGGGAAGCTCTCCAGGGTAAAGTGTTTGACATACTGGGAAAGATCACATTTGACAATCGACCTTTGCGCGATCTCCTCATAGAGGCTGTCCGTTACGGCAACGATCCGGAAGTAAAAGCCCGCTTGTATGAAGTTGTAGACCACTCCCTTGACAGAGAGGCACTTCAAAAACTGCTTGAAGAACATGCTTTGACAGAAGATGCAATGGATGTACATCAGGTAACGGCCATCCGTGAGGAAATGGAGCGCATGGAAGCCCACAAGCTGCAGCCTCACTTTATTGAATCGTTCTTTATTGAGGCGTTCCGCAACCTCGGAGGTAAAATCAGACCGCGAGAAAATGGACGTTATGAAATAACCACTGTGCCATTTGCAGTACGAAATAGGGATATGCAAATAGGGTTTGGTGAGCCTGTCTTACAAAGGTATGAAAGGATTTGTTTTGATAAGTCGTACTGCAACTCTCAGGGACAAGTGCCGGCAGCGCTGATAGCCCCGGGCCACCCTCTTTTGGAAGCAACCATAGATCTTGTTCGTGAACGAAATGTTGATGTGTTGAAACGAGGTACTGTTTTTATCGATGAAAATGATTCCGGGATGGAACCCCGACTGCTGTTTTACATTGAAGATTCGGTACAGGATGGATTCATTCTGCCTAACGGTAGCAAGCGAGTAATATCTAAACATATTCATTTCGTGGAGATAAAAAAGGACGGGACCGCCGTAAATGCAGGTTACGCGCCCTATCTTGATTACCGTGGGACTACAGAAGAAGAGAAAGCCGCTGTCCGTGCTTTTATCGAAAATCAGAAGTGGTTGCAAACCGATGTGGAGGAAATAGCTGTCGGTTATGCAATATCAAACGTTATCCCTTCCCATGTTTCAGAAGTGCGTGAACGAAAAGCTAAACTTGTCGATAAAACAGTGAAGGCAGTTAAAGACAGGCTGACTGCGGAGATACGATATTGGGATTTCCGTGCAGCAGATTTGAAAACGAAAGAATCAGCGGGTAAGGTAAATACAAAGTTAAACTCCCAAATGGCTTCACGCCGCGCGGAAGAACTTGAAGCGCGAATGGAGAAGAGGCTTGCCGAACTGGAAAAGGAAAAGCAGATATCAGCAATGCCGCCTGTAATAGTAGGAGGTTCTATAGTGATCCCGCGTGGTTTGTTGAACAGCATTATGGGCAGAGACGAATTATTTCCTGCGGATGCAGATTCAAGGCGTCAGATAGAATTAGTTGCAATGAAGGCGGTAATGGACATAGAAATATCCCTAGGGTTCATCCCCATTGATGTAAGTGGCGCGAAAGTCGGTTACGATGTGGAATCACAGACCCCTCGATCCATGAATGGCACCGACGGCAGTACGCTGCGCTTTATCGAAGTCAAGGGGCGTGTTAAAGGTGCCGACACAGTGACAGTAACTAAAAATGAGATTCTGACTGCTTTCAACAAACCTGATCAATACATCCTGGCAATTGTTGAAGTGGAGGGAAATGATACGCGGACAGTCTATTTAAAAAAGCCTTTTCGTGAACGGCCCGACTTTGCTGCGACAAGTGTAAATTTCAACATTGATGAACTTGTTGGTGCTTCAGAAATTATATTAAGGGGATAGAACATGGAATACAGGAAAAAGCTAATAGAAGTGGCACTGCCGCTCGAAGCGATCAATAAAGAATCTGCCAGGGAAAAATCTATACGCCACGGACATCCGTCAACTCTGCATTTATGGTGGGCAAGGAGACCGCTTGCTACGGCACGAGCTGTTATCTGGTCGTCGCTTGTGGATGATCCTTCGAGCCACCCTGAAGAATTTCCGACTGAGGAAGCACAGACAAAAGAACGTGAACGTCTATTTGCCATACTCGAAAAATTGGTGAAATGGGAAAATACCAATGACCTGGAAGTAATCGCAGAAGCAAAAGCTGAGATAATGAAATCCACGGGAGGCGATCCGCCTGAACTTCTTGATCCCTTCGCCGGCGGAGGCTCAATACCGCTTGAGGCACAAAGATTGGGACTGAAAGCCCACGCAAGCGACCTAAATCCCGTAGCGGTAATGATAAACAAGGCCATGATAGAGATCCCGCCAAAATTCGCGAATCAACCGCCTGTAAACCCTGATTCTAGGAAAATAGACCCTGATGGGGTAGGGTATCCTGGGGCTAGCGGACTTGCCGAGGATGTTCGTTATTATGGAGAGTGGATGAAAAAAGAGGCTTTTAAACGCATTGGCCACCTTTACCCTAAAGTGAAGGACGAACATGGAAAGGAACATACTGTTATTGCCTGGATTTGGACAAGGACTGTCAAATGTCCCAACCCGGCTTGTGGGTGTGAGATGCCTTTGGCAAGCAGTTTTGAGTTATCCAAGAAAAAAGGCAGAGAGGCGTATGTGCAACCTATTGTTGAAAATAAAACGATACATTATGAAGTGAAATACGGTAAAAATGTCCCTGAATCAGCAAAAATTGCGCGAGGCGCAAATTTTAAGTGTATTTGTTGTGGAGAAGCAACCACCTCAGAATATATTCGATCAGAGGGAATGAATGGCCGTATAGGTTCGAAGTTAATGGGTATTGTAGCTGAAGAAATTGGAGGACATGTTTATTATTCCCCCACAAAAGAGTACGAAAAATTAGCAAATATAGAAAAACCTGAAAATTATCCGACTGGTTCATTGTCTGAAGATAGACGTGCTTTATGGGCACCGCTGTATGGTTTTGATACTTTCGATAAGTTATTTACCAATAGACAATTAACTGCCTTGACCACATTTAGCAGATTGGTTGAAGAAGTCAGGCAACAAGTGCTTAAAGATGGTGGAAGCGTAGAATATTCAAACGCTTTAGCCGTATATTTAGCATTTGCAGTAGATAGGCAAGCAAATTACTCGTCTATAGTCAACACTTGGGCTGGATTTATTACTCAAACTTTTGGTAGACAAGGAATTCCCATGGTTTGGGATTTTGCAGAAACAAATGTATTCTCAAACTCCTCTGGTAATTGGAGCGGTGCTGTTGGATGGATTATTCGCTGCTTCAATATCTATCCTTCTTTAGGTAAAGGTGAAGCTTTACAACACGATGCACAAACAAATTTAGGATTAAAGAACATTATGGTTTCAACCGATCCACCGTATTATGACAACATCGGATATGCTGATTTATCAGATTTCTTTTACATTTGGCTGAGACAATCGTTGAAAGACATCTATCCGGACATTTTTAAGACGATGTTGGTGCCTAAAGCAGAGGAACTGGTAGCCGTGCCATACCGATTTGATGGGAGTTTCGAAAAGGCTAAAGCATTCTTTGAAGGTGGTATGTTTAAAGCATTCTGCCAAATCCACGAGTACCTCTGCGATGATATTCCATTGACAGTGTATTATGCATTTAAACAGAGTGAAACTGAAAATGATGGCACGGCTTCCACAGGTTGGGAAACAATGCTGTCAGCGATAATACGTGCTGGATTTGTGGTAACAGGAACCTGGCCCATGCACACTGAGCGAGAAACTGGCCTGAAAGATTCAGTAAATGCCCTTGCGTCTTCAATAGTACTTGTCTGTCGTAAACGTCCTAGTGACACACACGTATGCACCCGCCGCGACTTTATCAACACGCTTAAACGGGAACTGAAGCCTGCTCTGCAGAAACTGCAGTCGAGCAACATCGCTCCGGTGGACATGGCACAAAGTGCAATTGGTCCGGGAATGGGTGTCTACTCGCGTTACTCAAACGTTTTGGAAGCAGATGGGACGCCTATGAGCGTTAGGTCGGCCCTCCAAATCATCAATCAAGAACTTGATCTTTATTTTACTGAGCAGGACGGGGAACTTGATCGTGAGAGCCGCTTTTGCGTTGATCTTTACACGCAATACGCTTTTAACGACGTTGCGTTTGGAGAAGCGGATGTGCTTGCAAGGGCGAAAAACACATCAGTTGAAAAGATGGCATCTTCCGGCCTTCTCTATGCTCAAAAAGGGGTCGTACGTCTGCGGACAAGGGAAGACATATCCAAAACTACAGATGGTGAAACCATCTGGCTATTGACACAGCAGCTCACGCGCGCAATTGAAAAGGACGGAGTACTTGGCGCTGCTGGTATAGTATGCGATATTTTAACCTCAGAACCTGAACAAGCAAAAGCCTTGGCCTATAGACTGTATACGATCGCAGAGCGCAAGGGTTGGGCTGGAGAAGCCTATGCTTATAACTCGCTCGTTGTTGCATGGCCTGAAGTACAGTCTAAAGCTGCTGAATTACGGTCAAAGCAAGAGAATGGAAAGCAAATGAAACTATTTGAAACCGATAATAATTAACAGGAGGTTGCGGTAATGGGGAACAATCATGTACAGGTCTCACAGGGTTTTCGTATCTTGCTGGGAGCATTTGCTCCCTACGTAACCCGTGAACTGGAAAACGAATTTGGAAGCAATTGGTGGTCAGACGGCGTATTTGATTTGCTTTACGATGATCAGAAGAGGGACCTGCCCAATTCTGGCGATAACGCCAAGCTTGTTGGCTCTCTCGACATTCAAATTTGTCTCATACTCTTTGCCGATGTTCATTGGCAGAGTGTATTCCGAAAGAAGCTATCCATCGACCACCGTACCTGGGCAATAGAACTCAAGGGAGTACGCAACAGATTAGCGCACCTTGGCGGAGAGGACTTCTCTGACGACGATACTTGGCGTGCATTGGATACTATGTCTCGCCTCGTTGATCAAATCGATCCAGAAAGTGCCGAGGAAATTCGCAGTTTGCTTCGAACCTCACGTTATGGTTCAGCAAACGGATCTACCGCGAACAAAGAAATATCTGCTCAACCTCTTTCTGCACAAAAAAAGAAAATTGGCATTTTAAATACTGTTCCCATCAGCGGACTTCCGAGTTGGCGCGATGTTATTGAACCTCACCCTGATGTTGCTCAGGGACGATACAAAAATGCCGAGTTCGCGGCCGATCTTGCTCAGGTCGCGCGCGGGGAAGGTGCTTATGAGTACCGTGACCCCGTGGAATTTTTTGCCAGGACCTATGTTACTGAAGGCATGACCGGACTTTTGGAACAGTCGCTTCGCCGAGTCTGCAGCAAGGATGGCGAACCTGTGATCCAGCTTAAGACGGCATTCGGCGGCGGCAAGACCCATAGCATGCTCGCGCTTTACCATATTATGCGCGGCAGGGTCTCTATTGATAAGATCCCCAACGTGAAACATGTTTTGGAACGAGCGGGTATCGCTGCTTTGCCCAAAGCGAATGTCGCAGTGCTTGTGGGAACAGCGGTTGATCCCACCCGGCCCAAACGGCCTAACAATATGCCGGGTATCACTATCAATACTCTTTGGGGGGAGATGGCGGCACAGCTTGCGGAGTCGGCAGGCAACCCGAAACTCTACGACTATGTTAAAGAAGCCGACAAAAAGGGCGTTTCACCCGGTTCGGAGGCGTTAAAGAACCTGTTTGATGAAGCCGCGCCATGTCTTATTCTGATGGATGAACTTGTTGCTTACGCCAAAAAGTTATATGGAGCAAGTTCACTCCCGGCAGGAACATTTGATAATTTTATTATTTTTATTCAGGAATTGACCGAGGCGGCAAGGTCTAGCAAGAACAGCCTTGTGGTCGCTTCAATTCCCGAATCAGATATTGAGATCGGCGGTGAAGCGGGAAAAACGGCACTTTTAGCAATTGAACATCACTTTGCCCGAATGGAGTCAATATGGAAACCGGTCGCGGCAAACGAGGGATTTGAAGTAGTGCGCCGCCGACTTTTCCTGGACTGTAAGGATCCAAATGGGCGCGATGCTGTTTGTTCCAAGTTCAGTCAGATGTATAACCAAAACCAGAGCGACTTTCCTCTTGAAGCCCGGGAAGTAGAGTACAGGGAACGTATGGTCTCATCCTATCCAATCCACCCTGAAGTTTTTGACCGTCTATATGAAGATTGGGGAACGCTTGAACGCTTCCAAAGGACACGTGGAGTGCTTCGACTTATGGCTGCTGTGATCCATGAACTGTGGATGGCCAATGATTCGAGCCTCATGATCATGCCCGGTTCTATCCCGCTTGATGTGCCTAATGTTCGTGATGAACTTACCCGACATTTGCCCGAAGGTTGGAATGCGCTTGTCGACCATGAGGTGGACGGCAAAAAATCCATCCCTTATCAGAAAGATCAAAACAACCCACGCTATGGCAGCATCCTTGCGGCGCGCCGAATCGCAAGGACTGTTATGCTTGGCTCCGCACCGACAAGCCGCGATCAAAACGTGAGAGGTATTGAAGCATCACGAATTAGGCTTGGCGTTGTGCAGCCGGGGGAAAATATTGCAAACTTCAACGATGCGCTCAGTACACTTACCACGTCACTCGCGTATCTTTATACAAACCCGTCGGGGGAACGATTCTGGTACGATACCCGTCCAACGCTGAGAAAAACCGTCGAAGACCGCGCAACGCAGGTCTCTGCCTCTGATGTGGAGTACGAAATTGAGACGAGGCTTCGCGGACTTCGTAAAGAGCAACCATTCTCAGGGATACACACCTGTCCCGGGTCTTCGCTTGATGTTCCGGATGAGCAATCTGCCCGTCTTGTAATAATGCGCCCTGCAGATGAATACAAGGCTGCTAACCGGAGCAACAGCGCACTGTCTGCCGCTGCTGAAATCCTGAACAATCGGGGAAACTCTCCTCGTATCTATCGGAACATGCTTGCCTTCATTGCACCTGATCAGGACCTGATGGTTTCATTGAAACAGGCTGTCCGGCTCTTCCTTGCGTGGAAATCTATAAAAGAAGACAGTGAAGATCTTAATCTCGATGCGGCACAGAACCGTGAAACTGAGAACAACCTGCGACGAGCCAATGAGACAGTGGATGCAAGAATAAAAGAAACATACTGTTGGCTTCTCGTGCCTTATATTGACAAGAATGAGGATATCAAAACTATTACATGGGATACCATTCGGATTAGTGGCGGTAATGAAAGCATAATCCCAAAAGCCTCCAAGAAAATGCAGCAAAATGAGACGATCATCACAAAATGGGCTCCGGCATTGCTGCTGATGGAACTGAATAGTGTCCTATGGAGTGACTCTGATAGTATCTCAATTAAAAAACTTTGGGAGTTCCTTTCCACGTATTGCTACCTCCCGCGTTTAGCAAATATGAGTGTGTTGGAGGAAGCTGTACGCACAGGACTGAATTCTACCGAATATTTTGCCTACGCATCCGCTTTTGACGGGACACGCTACATAGACCTGAAGTTTAACCAGTACGTAGGAATAATTGAGCCATCAGGCTTACTGGTTAAAGTTCCTGCTGCACAGAAGCAGCTTGCGGAAGAAGAAAAACGCAGGGAAGAACAAACAGCACAATCAGGAGAAAGAGTGAAATCCTCTTCCGGCAACGGTGAGGGAAGTTCGGCAACAGATGCAAAGACGAATGATTCGGGCAGCGGCGTTAATGATGTTGCTGGAGAAGGACCTGCTAAGCCCGAAATTCCTAAAAACAAACGGTTCTTTATGTCCGCTGATCTTGACACGACAAGAATAAACCGTGATGTGCAGAAGTATGTCGAGGAAGTTATTCAACACCTTACATCAGTTGACGGAACAAAGGTCAAAGTATCCCTCGAAGTTGAAGCTGAGTCCGCAGAAGGTTTCCCGCACCAGATCGTGAGAACAATTTCTGAAAACTGCCGTACATTGCGTGCAAGAGATTCTGGGTTTGAGGAGTAGTAGCTCGAATGTATAATAGGGTATAACTAGCTATTTCCCATCTGTATTCGAGATAATGGGGGTGTTTACACAATGAGTCAGGTAATGATAATAAAAAACAGTCGACCAGATATCGGTTTATATACACGATCAGCCACTTTTGGCGAAGAATACGAACTCGTAGAGCAGTTCATCGAATACTACTGCCATACATTCATCCGCAATAACAAAAAGACCCAGCTAGCGGTCTTTGTTGAGCCACGAATTGATTCGGGTTTCCCTGATATTGTGTTTGCATCTTACCTACAGTCAATTACTGACAACTGGTCGGATAAGCGTGAAGCTTTGGATGTTTACGATTTAAAACTGTTGTCATACCTATGTACTACCGAAAGTGCAATTGGCGCTAAGATAATCTCCACATTGGGATTCCCAGAGAAACAAACCTTAACGTCACTTGAAAAACTGATGTCTGCCAAATTGGTATCTTACCGAGATTACAGCTGGCGGGCTCGTGAGTTGCGTGAAATGTTTAGCATAACAAAGTTAATAGCAGTAGAGGCAAAGCTCAATGATATTAACAGGGTTGTTGAACAGACACACCTGAATACACGATTTGCGTCTCACTCTTACGCACTAACCAACTCTGTTCACCCACAGGGAGTAACGGTAAAAACATTCAAACGCCTAGGTTTAGGCTTGTATGGGAAAGATTTGCGGTTTATGCGCATAGTGGAAGCTAAGCGACATACTCTGCCATCCAGCTATCTGTCCTTCCAGTTCAATGAGTGGATAGGCAAATCTATAGTCCATCAAGGAGGAACACAATATGCGTGATTTCAAGGATTTCGAAGCATCGCTCTTGGACTTGACGCAAATAGCTCGTGGCGGTCAAAAAGTTGTTTACAGCGCGACACACCCAACCTTTGGAAATGTTGTAGTAAAACTGTTCTTCAAGACGGATGCTCGATCCCAGCGCGAAATAGATATCAATTCAGAATCGGAATTTGATTGCGTTCCAAAAATCTATGAAACCGGACACGTTATGTATGATGGGTTGGACACTTTATATATTATAGAGCAGCGAGTTGACGGCGAGGAATTACGGAAACGTCTAGCGCGTGGTGAACTCTTCACTTTGAAAGAGGCCGTAGACTTTTTGGAACAAGGGTTAGTTTTCATCGCGCAACTAGAAAAAAATAGAATCGTCCATCGTGACATCAAACCAGAGAACATCATAGTTACGGCTAATGGTAAAGTTTATTTTCTGGACTTCGGTATTGCCAGAATACTTGATGTTCCGTCACTCACTAAAACAGAGGCACTTCTCGGGCCGCATACGCCTGGTTATGCTGCACCAGAACAGTTCAATAACCTCAAAAGCGACATTGATTCAAGGGCGGACCTCTTCTCTATTGGTGTGGTGACTTATGAGAGCTTATCGAGCAAAAATCCGTTTAGCGAAGGAGCGACAAGCCACCTTGATATACTCCAGCGGACGGAAACGATAACTCCAATCAGCTTTCAAATTCCAGGAGACACACAACAGCAGTTTATGGGACTCCTTAGTTCGCTGATGGGCAAGTTCCCATCGAGGCGTCCAAAGGACGCGACACAGGCTCTGAATTGGCTGTCAGCGGCAAAGTCAACACTACAATACAAGGAGGCGAAAAAATGAAATTCTACTTGCAAATGGGTCATGGTATGCAAACAATGTGCAAAGAGCTAAGCGTAGCATGGGGAGGATCTACAGTAATTCTGAGTCCACAGAATATTTACCCCACTAGCAAACTGTTGCCCTTTGCCGAATCAATGCGTAAGGTAAATGGAACCGTGCTTTTTGATCCACAGTTGTATGCCCCGCGCAATTATCAAAAAAATCTTCAAAAGCATGACTATTGGCCACAGTCAGATATTACAAGCATTGAGTTGGGTGATTGTCACGATTTGCTATTGAAGCTCGCTGCCATTAATGCAACTATAAGTTCCGAGGCATTTATACTTCCTTCAAGCATTGTAAATAGAATTGATGACCGTTGGGGAAAGGTTCAAGGCTTAATCGCCCACAAAGCAAGAGAAGTGGCAAGTGATCAGCTGTTGCTTCTTACAGTTGCTCTTGGAAAAGAAATTCTTGTAGATGATTTACAGGTCGAGAGCATAATTCGCTATGCCGAACACTGGGATGTTGACGGTGTTTATATTGTAAGTGAACACCCAGAACGGTATTACCTCGTAGACAAACCGATATGGGTAGCCAATTTGATGTCGCTCGTAGCCGGAATCAAACGAATCGGTAAAGAAGCAGTTGTCGGTTACGCCAATCATCAAATGCTTCCGCTTGCGCTGGCAAAATGTGACGCAATAGCTGCAGGTAACTTTCTGAATGTCCGTTGGTTCCAACCAGAGCATTTTGAAACAACAGATGGTGATGATCCCAGCCGACGCACAAATTGGTACTACTGTCCGCAGGCTTTTTCCGAATTTAAAGTAACTTATCTTGATGTCGCGAAGCGAGCAGGTATTCTTCAGAAGATAGCAACGCCTGAACTGATGGAGAATGAATATAGTAGAGTTCTATTCGGTGGGGCTATACCGTCATCAACCAACTACAAAGAAAGCGATTCATTTAAGCATTATTTACATTGTCTACGGATTCAATGCGAATTGGTAAGCAAGTCTACCTATACCGACGCAAGAAATTTCCAATTTGCACAACTGGAAACAGCCGCGCTTATACTTAACGGATTACATAATGAACGCATAAAAGGACAAGATCGCGACTTCGGTGAGATTTGTGATGTTAACGAAGCCGCCATACATATTTTTGATAAAGAATTCGGCTTCGCGATGGAACAGGAATGGTAAGGTCTTTGTGCTAAAGCCATAACTTCATAAGGATTAGCGAACCTTTTAACAATTTACCCTATCTCGCTGCGAAAAGGTGTGCACAACCTTTCAGATCCACGTGTTGTACGGTCGCAAGTAAGATCGTGCACTTTCAGTCACACAACAATAAGCTTAAAAGGGTTTCTGTAGAGGACTCCGGAACAGGACAAGTTTTATGGAGTATCACAGGGAAAAAATATTTAAGCACTAACAGAGCCCCATTTAAACGATACAGATACTGGCAATGCTGTTCACAGTTTCATCCCATAACACATTTATGAGGTGCTTGCCATGACGAATGAAACGGATGATAAAAAACTTTGCATGGGCTGTATGAGGATCAGGCAACAAACCGACGGTGAATGTCCCTACTGCGGTTTTGACGAAAAAAAGATCGAACAGGAAGATAACGAAGTTCTCCCCCTCCGTACTGTATTGAACGGTAAATACCTGCTGGGAAAGCCGCTTGGGCGCGGGGGCTTCGGGATAACCTACATCGCTTATGAAAAAAATCTGCAAATTAAAGTCGCAATTAAAGAATTTTTTCCTTGGTCCACTGTCAAAAGGGATAAAGACAACTCCCTCATGCCGGTATCCTGGAAAGAGGACTCAGAGTTTTTTGAGACAGACAAGAAAAAGGTGTTGGATGAGGCAAGGCGGTTGGCACAGCTTATGGACCTCCCAGGAGTTGTCTTTGTACGGGATTTCTTCGAAGAAAACAACACCGCATACATTGTAATGGAGTATCTTGACGGCATGACACTAAGCAAATATCTCTCATCACCGGAAGGCAGTATTTCGCCTGAGTGGGTACTGCAGGCAATGAAGCCTGTATTGGCTTCCCTAGCAAAAGTCCATAAAGCAGGGGTAATCCACAGGGACATCAGCCCGGATAATATGATACTGACTTCAAATAATACAATTAAGCTGATAGACTTCGGCGCCGCAAGGAATTATTCCATGTCCCGCAAGGAATCCCTCTCTGTCATTCTTAAACGCGGATACGCTCCGATAGAGCAATACTCTTCCCGCGGCAATCAGGGTCCCTGGACAGATATATATGCGCTTTGTGCGACAATGTACAAAATGATGACAGGGATACCCCCTCTTGTCTATCCCTGAAATTGACCGTCAGCTTTACGCCAAATACGGTTTAGACGAAATAGAAATCGCTTTTATAGAGGAAAAAGTCAAATCGATGGAATAACGCTCCCAAACCATAGGTGAAAGAGCAAGTTATATAGATTAAAGCGAGGTGAACGTCGATGTGGCATATACCAATAAACGCAACTGAGCGCTCGTTGCTGTATGCCGCAGATACGTTTGAGGAGTTTGTATCCCTGCTGCAATTCTTCAATAAACTGGATACTGAGGAGAACGGTGCTTGGTGGGAGGAATTGACGAACGATGTTGTGGCTTCGGACGACGCTGACTCCGACAGTTACGACAACGAATATGATGAAAACTACGATACACCTGAGAGGGAAACCGATGAACCCAAGGAGCTAGTCACTATGGAACCGATATCAGCAAACAGCCTCATGTCTGAGGAATCGTTTGAAATAGAGCACGATATGCGCATATCCTTCCGGCCACAGAAGGGCGGCAAGGTATCTGTGCAGGATTATGTTGAGAACATTGCCGCACGGTATCCTTTGCTCGGTATGGCGGTATTGGATGAGAACAGCCAGCAAGCCGTAGAAAAAGTGGCCTTGGAAACCATCAGGATTTTACTTGATCATAAAGAAGTCTATAGCTGGGGGCACCTCGCTATTTTTCTGACGATGTTGCAATATGCCCGAAACTGGAACAGAGCCAGCAATGCCGGCTTCTGGGCGTACATAGCTGAACAGTTCGGTTATAAGGATTCGCAGCAGTTGTATGGCGTTCTCACTACCTCGGTAAAAGAGGCTTGCCAAAGCTACAACCGCCTGTTCGTGGTTGACCCGAACGGCGACAACAACTACTACTCCACCGCTTTGGCTCACGCCATCGCCCCAAGTAAGAGTGTGTTTGCACTGTTTGACTTTCTCTTAAAGTTTTACCACAACAACCTTGATTGCTCTGTCTATGGGGATGATCCTGCAATAGGCAGAATGATCTGTGTTTTGCGTGACCGCTGCAACGGTGCGTCCGTGGAACAGGACGATGACATTCGCGGCAATGTTTACGGTATTCAGGTCGGGTTGAAAGTCTTGCTCACCACTCGCCCCGGCTATATGCGGCGCTTCGTAACGAAGATACTTCAAAAAATGAGAACGATCCTTGACGGTGGCGAACTGCCAGGCAGGGAGCATATTGATCATCTCCTCACTCAGTGGTACATTGGCAAAATGTCCGAGCCAGTATCGCCGACAAGTACATACACCTACACACCAACGGTCAAGAGAGTTGCCCCGGCGCACAAGCGCACTACGGATATTGCCTTCTCCTACGGCAAAATCAAGGTCGAATACATACTTGGCGATGATAACGAACCCGCTTTGCGTATTCCGTCCATCCGTCTGTCGAGCCACGAAAACCCCGTGCTGAAGATATTCTCCTGCGGCGATATGGTCTATCAGCACACCATAGACATTTACGGCAACGACTACGCGGCTACATCGGAAGAGGTTGTCGTGCCGCTTTCTGATATTGACGACGTGGATTTCAGAAACCTTGAAGTCGAACTAAGTATTGGGGACAAGGCTATATTCGCCTCGGAAAGCAGCCTGAATGTCAAAGCCCTGATTTTCAGGGATAACAAACTGCAAGTCGACAAAACGCTTAACGAGGGCAACTATACGCTCTTCGCCCCAAAACAGGCCAGCATAAAGTTTCAGGGAAATGTCGAACGGCAGCGGCTTACCTATTTTGCGCAACTGTATAACATCTACATTCAGGGCGAAGTGTCAATCTTTGCTGATGGGTCGCTGTTGTGCTGCTCCCGCCCGCCGGAAGGCTCGCTCAGGTTCAGGCTTCCGCAAACACAGATTGAGTATGTCTTGCGGGATACAGCTTACCCGATTTATTCACGCGGCTATTTTTCGGTCACTGCCGTCGGCAATATGGATAGTGGCAATGTCGCCGCAACTCTGCAAAACGGCGAGCGGTTAAGCGTTGAAAGCAGTGACGGTAACCTTTGGCAGTTCAGTTCTCCCACCGAAAACGGCGGTTACAGCCTCACGCTTACGGATAGCGACTCCGGCAGGGTTTTTGACGAGGTGAAGTTCTATATCACCGACAGCTATTCTGTCAGTTTTGACAGTTTGTATTACCTCGAAACCTCCGAGGACGGAAATGTAACGCTCGATATAAACAGAGAGCATTTTGAACTCTCACTTACGGGTTTTGGCGCGAAGGCGAAGATTCCGTATGGCAAAGGCGAGATTCACATCCTGATTCCCCGAATTAGAATGCTCTTAGACGGCGAATCGCTCCCAATGGAAGCGGTATGGAAAGGTAAAATTGCGCCGAATAGTCAACTACGCGTGTTGTGTCCGGAGTCGCTTCCCGTTTCGCTTGTTTTTGGCGATACGCAAATAAAGCGACGCAATACTTTCGGTGGGTACGACTATGCAATCGGCAACTCGGTTCAGGCGTATGACGGAACTGCCGATGAGGTTTCGGTCAGCTTGTTTGTGGCAGGCGATAAACTGCCTATGTTTGATGTCGTGTTCAAGATGTCGCTAACAGAGCCGCTGCAGTTTAATCTTACAAACAACACTATGACTTGGCTCAACAGCCACGCATTTATGGGCGACCCGAACACAACGCTCAAGTTTGTATTTCAGTCGAAACGCGATCAGCCAATCGTGCTGTACTCAGGGCAAGGCGAGAAAATACTAAGCGAGGATTTCCCAGCGGAGTCCGAGCGGTATCAGTATCAGGTATTCGCTCAAAGCGAGACAGCGTTTGGGCTTTTCGAAACATTGCTGGTTGACGGGTATGCTATTTTCGGCGAAAGAGCGGCGGTAATTTTCCGTGGCGAGACGCTTCGCATAGATAGGGTTCTTCTTAATCGGGAGGGCATTGAAATCAAGCCGGTTTACGCCGACAATATAACCTTTGTCGGTATTGAGAACCTCGGATACTTCGATTTGAGCGGCGATTACGCACATTACACGGCGAAGCTGTTCTTTATCACGCAAAACGGAAAGCGGTCTTTTACCGACCTAAATCCTGTGGATATATACCTCGTTAATGAAAAGTCAGGGCTGTTACATATTTCATTTAACGACGGCGATGGTTTGTTTATTTATAGAAGCAGCGGTTACAAAGCGGAACTATACAAGCACACCGACCCACCTCAACAACTCAAACCGTACGTCTTTTTCCCTGATTTCTTTGAATTCCAGTACAGTAAGGAGATGCACTAATGCTTAATCCGGTAATCCTTTCACTGGCAATCAAGGACACGTTCGCTGACTATGTGGGGACGACTTTGTCAATCGCAGACGAGCGTTACGCCTCTCTGTTCAAAAAAGAACTGCGTAGAGACGGGATCATCTCCAAGGGTCCCTATCTCGAACTCGGCGATGCCTACAAAACTGGTGCAACAATTCGAGAGTTGATTGCCGAGGGCGTGATGTCGCCTCTGTTTGAGCACTATGGGCAGGGCTTCAAACTGAGCCGTCCGCTCTATGTTCATCAAGAAAAGGCAGTCCGCGCCGCCGCCAACGGAGAGAATATAATTGTCACGACAGGAACCGGCTCCGGTAAAACAGAGTGCTTTTTGATGCCGATTGTAAACGCGCTTTTGCGTGAGCAGGAAGCAATGGGACATCTTGACGATGGGGTAAGGGCGATTGTTATTTACCCGATGAACGCCTTGATTAACGACCAAGTGAAGCGCCTGCGTGAAATCTTCGTTGACAGTGACATTACTTTCGGCGTTTATAATGGGAACACCGAGCAAAAAGAAAAAGACGGGCAGTTGAAATACCGCCGTACATATGGTTTTGAACCTATGCCTAACGAGCGGGTATCCCGCAACGAGATGCGCGAGAAGCCACCGCACATCCTTATTACGAACTATTCGATGCTCGAATATATGTGTATACGCCCGAATGACGATGCGGTCTTCCATAACGCTAAATTGCGGTTTGTAATTTTGGACGAGGCGCATATTTACAAGGGAGCGACGGGCATTGAAGCCTCAATGCTTGTGCGCCGTGTTGAAACTAGGCTCACCCAGGAAGGTAAAAGTCCGCAGTATATTCTCACCAGTGCAACCCTCGGCGATGAAAGCAGCAACCAACAGATTTTTGCTTTCGGCGAACGGCTCTGCGGGCACGCTTTTCAATCAATCATTCGCTCTATACCGATAAAGCACAGAGTTCCGGAATCCACCCATGTGCTTTCATCTGAGGAAATAGTGGCGCTGAAAAGCACCCCGGATGAAAAGCTGTTTGATATTTGCAACGGCAGCACCCAATATCATGAAATCCGTGCTATCGCAAACGAGCCACTCACCCTTGTCGAAATTGCGGAAAAAACGGGTATGCCGGAGGATGAACTGGTCGCTTTTATCGCAGCTTGCATCCGCGCCGCCAATGGAAATAGTGTGCCGCTTGTGAGGGCAAGATACCACCTCTTTGTCCGCGCGCTTGAAGGAGCTTATATCACACTTATCCCGCCGTATTCTATGTCACTGACTCCCGAAACGGAGATTGATGGGCAAATGGCATTTGAATGCGCCGCTTGCACTGACTGCGGACGCATTGCTATTATCGGTGTTAATGACAAAAAAAGTGGCAAACTGAAACAGCCCGAAAACAGCACCGACCCCAACACCGAATACTTCCTCTTGAAAGACAAAGAAGACGGCGATATGACTGACGACGAAACGGAAACACCGCCTGATGAGTATTTGATCTGTGCAAAATGCGGAACAATTAAGCATAAAGGCGATAAAAATATTTGTGCCTGTATGGACGAGTTTGGTGTTAAGGCTACAAAGGCACAAAAGAGTAAAGAGAGCGGAATGATGCGTTGCCCGGCTTGTTCCTATGGGGAGCTTCGCCGTTTCTATCTCGGCAGCGAAGCAGCCACCGCTGTTCTTGCCACTGCCTTGTACGAAAATATGCCAAGCGAAAAAACAAGGCAATTCGTGTGCTTTTCGGATAGTCGTGGGGATGCCGCCTTTTTTGCACCCTATATGGAACGCACGTATAAAGACTTCTTGCGCCGACGTGGTATATGGTATGTTGCCGAACAGCACCGCGAAGAATTACAATGCGAACCGTGGACGATTGGGACATTCGCAGATCAACTCGCTCGGTATTTTGATGTAAACAAAACTTTTGCGCTTCTTGGCAAGAATGAGACCTTGACACCTATCAGCAGGCGCAATGCTTGGATTGCTCTAATAAGTGAAATGTATGCTGCCCGTCGCCCCAGCAGTTTATCGTCGTTGGGTGCAGTTTCAATTATGCCGACCTGCAATGCAGAAATTACTCCTGCGTTTGCCGAGAAATATGGTTTGACCAAAGAGGAGGCTAAAGCACTACTCGACTTACTTTTAATGGATGTCGTGTTCCACGGTGCAATTCAAGAGCCATCCAGAACACCTCTTGACGGCGAGGACTTGGAGATGATTTTTTACTCATCTGCCAGAAAACTCCTCGCACGATGTAAAACAGGCAAGGAATCGGCCAATGTTATGGGCTGGCTTCCAAGGACGCAGAAAAACGGGCGGTTTTATATCAATGGTCGTTTACGCCGACTTGTAGCCGCATTGGGAGTGTCAGAAGAAGAGGCGTATAAAATTGCCACCGACTACTTTGACCTACTTGTCAATAACAATGTGTTGAAAACACTTAGAGGGAGAACGGAAGGTCGTTTCCTTTCGGCTGAGGACTTTGTCATATCTGTGCCGAGCGAAAATAATCTTTATGTTTGTGAGACTTGTAGTCGTGTAACAACTATGAACTTTAAAGACCGATGTGCTTATCCACGGTGCAACGGCAGACTTGTAGCCGTATCTCCTGAAAGGCTCCAGGCGGACAATCACTATGCAGAGTTGTATTCAAAAGACGACCTTGAGCCGTTCTATATTCGCGAGCATACCGCACAAATTGAAAAGGACAACGCTCGCCGGTATCAAGAACAGTTTCTTAAAGGTGAAGTAAACGCCTTAAGTTGCTCGACAACCTTTGAAATGGGCATCGATATTGGCTCTCTGGAGTCAATATTTCTCCGCAACATACCGCCGTCTCCGGCAAACTATGTTCAGAGGGCAGGGCGCGCTGGTCGTGATTTACGCTCGGCAGCATTTGCGTTGACCTATGCGAAGCTCTCATCTCATGACATCACATTTTTTGGGCGACCGATGAATATGATTTCCGGCAAGATAAAAGCTCCTGCGTTTGAAATCAGAAATGTGAAAATTGTTCTGCGGCATATCTATGCCGTGGCAATCTCACATTTTTTTAGCCAGAATGCCGATGTATACAACAGCAACGACGCAGATATCTTCCTCAATGGCAATGGGTATGAGCGGCTCTGCGTATTCCTAAACGCAAATCCGACAGTGGTAAAAGAGTATTTACATAGGTGCGTTCCGAAAGAACTTTTCGATGTGCTCGGCGTTGACACTTTCTCATGGGTTGAACAGTTAATCGGTGATGACGGCACTCTTGCCATTGCCGTGAATGACTTCCGTGATTTAACAGCTTGGCTTGCAGAGCAAATTGATATTGCCGCAAAGGAACAGCGGTATCAGGACGCCGCCCGTTTCGAACGCCTTCTAAAGGACCATCGCCGTTCCACAACTGCGGGTGATGGCTATAAAAAAACCGATTTGATAAACTTCCTTGTCCGTTCAGGTACCCTGCCGAAGTATGGCTTTCCGGTGGATGTGGTAGAACTGAAGCCAAACTCCCTAAACGACACGATACAGAATGTGGAACTTCAGAGGGACCTTCAGCTTGGAATTTCGGAATACGCTCCCGGAGCGGAGGTTGTTGCCGACGGCAATATTTATCGTAGCCGTTACATAGCTAAAGACCGCCGCAAGACATCTGATTGGGAGATTTACTACACTGCCGGATGTTCGCAGTGCCAGATTATCAACTTCAGCAGGAAACCTGTTGATAGCGTGCCTTGTGTTGCCTGTGGTGCGACTATCGACGGCGGATGGAAAAAGAACATCGAACCTCGGAAAGGATTTGTCGTAGGCAACGACCCTAATGATATTGTTCCTGCCGGAAGTCGTAAGCCACGGAAATACCACCGTGGTGACATAATCTACTTGGGAGATACGGAACGCCACGAACTTGGTCTAAGTACCTTCCATTTTGGTAAGCATCAGGTCGTGCTTCAGTCCACCTCGAACGACTCCTTGATGATAAGCTGCGACACAGAGTTTAATGTCTGCAATTACTGTGGCTACGCAAAAAGCCGTAAGGAGTCAAAAAATTATAGCTTTGTCGTTGAAGAGAAGCACAAAACGTCATTCGGGCGGGAATGTTCAAACACAAAACTGTATCCGTACAAACTATCGCATATTTTCAAAACTGACGTTGTCCAGCTAATGTTCTCCGATAACGCTGATTTCGATGTCATGTTGTCAGTAATGTATGCTTTGTTAAGAGCTACATCCCAGGTTCTCGATATTGAAAGTACAGACATAAACGGATGCCTCTATGCATCAATCGGCAACGTGCAATATTCGATCATTCTATATGACAGCGTTCCGGGCGGAGCGGGGCATATTCATAGAATTGCGGCAAATGAAAGTGTGTTCCGGAGCGTTATCCAAAAGGCTTATGAAATTTGCTCGAAATGCGAATGTTCGCCATCCTGCTATAAATGTCTCCGTGACTACTACAATCAGGACTGGCATTCCGTGCTGGACAGAGTTGTGGGAGCGGCATTCTTGAAGCACTATCTGTAACACTTCTATCTCAACCCAAAACTATGCCATCAGCCCAACTTTTTTTCTAAAATTGGCAAGCAGGACAATTGCCCCATATATATACAAGATGCTCCCATGAAGACTTATCAGGGGGGCATCTTTGTTTAATGGCATTTTCATCGGTATATTTCTAACAGAATAAAGACAGGGGTATCCGGAGGTATTTACAGACCAGAATAACCTTATCTGCATTAGTTAGCCGTAAAATAAGTGCTTAGGCTTCGCCGATTGGGCAGTAAATAACTACAAAATAAAGGGAAACACTGAAATAATTTATATACAACGGAATTTGAAAATCATGCCGATTTATGTTGTTTAGCGATATTTATTTTCGTACAATGATATTGGATAGATAAAATTGAGGTTGAGTGATAATGATATGAAAAATAATATTTAAGGCTCTTGTTTAGCAATTTTAAAATTTAGTATAATGTGAATTGTTATCAAATAGAAGTTTGCTTAATAAATTGAGGTCTATGTTTGGCAATTGTAAAAAATAATATTATAAATAATTTGTCAATGGTACTTGTTTAGCAGTTTTAGAATTTAGTATAACTAAAATGTAGGTAATAAGAAAAATATGTGCATATAAGATTATATTTAGGAGGTATTATATTTTAATGCTGGGTATTGCTGAAATATGATTGTGTTTTCGGAAAATATTAATTGTATGGCGGCATAACCACAAAAATATTAAAAACTTTGGAGGAACAAATCATGGCGAAGACAAACGTAAGTGAAGAACTGGCAGAAAAGGTTTTAAGGATTTATAAAGAGAAGACGGTAAAAGAGAGCGATGTTGAAGAAATAAAAGATCTCATTGATCGCGGCGCAAACGTCAATACTTATAGGAACGAATATGGATCTTCATTGCTTCATTGTGCAGTTTGTAAGGGTATTTCTCCTTCTAAGTTAATGGAGAAAATAGTTAAGATAATCATTAAAGCAGGCTTTAAAGTAAACGCCATTAACGATCGAGGAGAGTCGCCATTATTATATGCTGTGGAGACCGGAAACATGACTTTTGTAAAACAGCTTCTTGATGCAGGTGCAGATGTTAATCTGCAATCTTATTCAGGTTGCACAGCACTTTATGTCGCAGTGATGACTAAAAACATAAAGATAGCTGAACATTTAATCAATAAGGGTGCCGATTTAAATGCGCAGGATAGAATTAATCGTGATACCCCCTTACATCTTTCTGTAAAGAATAACGATGTCCGTATCGTAAAACTCTTGCTTAAATATAAAGCTAATCCGGATATCATTGATTATTACTGTTATGCCCCTTTGCATACGGCAGTATGTAATAACAACAAAGCAATAGTTGAACTGTTTCTAAAGAACCGAGCGAATATAGAGATTACGTCCGGCTCTAATTGTACACCACTATTCATAGCCGTTGATTTAAACAATAAAGCTATAACGAAAATGCTTTTAGATAACGGAGCCAAAGTGAACAAACTGGGTGGTTTAGAAGGAAACACACCACTGCATGCGGCTGTAAAAAACAGAAATCTTGCTATAGCGAAATTGCTTGTCGATGCGAAAGCAAATTTAAAAAAGAAAAATCGGGTTGGCATGACTCCGTTGCATATGGCGGCAGAAAGCGGTCAGTGCAAACTTGCGAAACTGCTCGTACAAAACGGCGCAGATCCTAGTATCAAAGATAAGGAAGGTAAGACCCCGCTGCATTTAGCGATCGAAAACAGCAGGGAAAAGCTGACTGGATATCTTCTCGGAATCGATGCAGATCAATATATTCCATATAAAAATAGGCATAAGCTGTTGTATTTGGCCGCTCATAAAGGTAACCGAAGAATCATTAAAGTATTATTGAGTAAGGGATATGATCTTACCAAGAGAGACTCCTATGGTGTCACAGCCCTTGATATATTGTTTTTTAAGGGTCATGCAGACATTTTGATCGACTTTTTTAAAAACGCAGAAATAATTAACAGACACATTGGTTATATCAACGGTTGCCTTAAAACTTTGAAAATCTATCATACCGAAGCCTATGCCAAGTTCTACGACCACATTCAGCAGTTGCAGACACAAGCCACGCTAGATCGTGAAGATGTCCATAAGTCTGACGCAACGGGCTTCGAATACGATATTTAGCACTCCAAAGGGGCAGAGCGGTAACCCCCTGCCCCCTCGACAACTTCCAGTAAAAATCATAATTCTACATTCCATTTGAGCCTTCTTTGGCACCTCGACAATGTTTTTTTTCGGGGGGGCTTGAGAACAGTTTTGGGGGAGGATGAACAAGATGGCAGGATACGCGGGATTTTCGATGAGTAACAACGCTGTTATGGCTTATGAGGACGGAGAAAAACCAAAATCAAAGTGGACCAAAAGGAAAATCATTGAGGAAATCAAACGACAGTTAGAAGATGAAGAAACTGAGTTAAATGTCTCGCTGTCCGATATTGAGAAAATGCCTGTTGAAGCACTGAGGGAGCTGGCCTTGTCAGAGACATCGTGGCATCATACTTCCGGCTACTATAACAGAACGTACTTCTATGAGGTTGACGCCAGCGAAATAACGGAATCGGATTTAGAAAACTGGAGTCCCAGGAAAAAAACAGAGACAGAGCGCCGGGTCAAGGCTAAATACGTCAGATGGACCGGAAGCAGGAAGCATCGTAAAAGAACCGATGTTGTAGAGTGGGGTGTCATCAAAGGTAACTGGTTTTACTCCGATAGCGGGGTGAAAAAATCAGTAAACGGCAATTGGTTCTGGATTATTGAGTCGGAGGAAAAGAAAACGGCCTAGATTATTATAGGGACAAACAGATACACCCCGTAAACGACAGAACAAATATTACCTACCCTTTTTATGGTAAACACTTTTTCCCACCAATATATTCTTAGCAACATAATAATTTAGAGGAGATGTTGCTATGAATACGTGTTGCTGTAAGACTTACCAAGCACTTTTAACAACAACAGAAGCTGCTCTATATCTAGGTGTCCCCGCAAGCTATCTTATCGGCGCCAGGTCACCGAAGTGTCCGGGATGTCTCGTATCGCCCCCACAATTCGTCAGGCTGCGGGCGGAGAAAAAAGGAGCGAAATGGGTCCGGTATCCGCGAGTTGAACTTGACCGATGGCTCAAATCCCTGCCTTTGCAGGAAAAAACGGAAATAAAGACAACAGATATTTCGACAGGCATTGAAGTACCAACAGACAAGTTCAGGGGCTGTCTATTTACCCTGACACTTATAAAGGGGATAGAGAACGCGAACCTCGTCGGTTCTGATCTTCTTAAAAACCTGATAACAGAAGAAAAAGAGAAGAAACAGGATTCATAAAAAACATGAATAAGAAGAGAGCTGTGGGGTCTAGCATTTCCCTCCCCCCACAGCACTCTTGGACCTACAAAAGCGTTGGTCCATAAGACCTGCCCTTGATATAACCAGGAAGAGACCTAAAACCAAGCCTGAAACACCTGTTCTTAAAGACTGACACGCCTGACATGTTGATAGCAGGGTCTTTCTTGCTGCCTCACTTTAACATACATCTAAACGGTGGTCTCGGTATCATAATCGTCATCGTATATTACACAGTCCCCTTCCTCAATGACCCCACCTTCCTCGGAGGGCCATAATTCTTCATCGACAGAATCCAAGAGCAACGGATCAACGTCCTCTACAATTTTAGACGAACTGCCATACAGTTCTAATTTAAAAAGGAGCCTATTGAATTCATCTTCGTTACCCGTAAGATCTACCTTATTTGCCATCCTCCTGATCGCATCCCGTGACACAGAACAATCGGGTATACAACCAAAGACAGGCGCGTTACGGCAGGGATTTTTGAGGTCCTTTAAGCCGAGCAGTGCTGCAATAGCTTTATATGTCTTACCACGGAAATACTCCTTTTTTTTCATCCTCGCTATTACCCTCAAAACCATCCTCTCAGTAACACTCCGTATCGAATCGTTTCCAGGCACATAGACACCCTTTTCTGCGCACGCAATACACAAAGCAAGCTGCGCCGGATCGACGCTTTTACCATGTTTCTTCTTCCGGTGCTTTATGATCGCACGCTGTTCGAGAACAACAGCCACCGTATGCGGAGGGTAGGAGGAAAGGCCGTCAACCTCATAGACTCTTTTACCATCGGGACATAAAGAGGACATTTGAGTGGATGATAGCTCAACCAGGTCGGCAGCCACTTTACCCGTAAATATTTCACGCATGGTCGGAAGCCGCTTTTTCTCAATCGGAGTCAACATGTTGTTGGATGCGATCTCCCTCATTTTTTCGTAATCAGCGACCTTCATGCCGGAAGCCGCTTTACACTGCTGAACGCCCAGCCAGGTAAGCCAGTTAGCCCTGGTCCTGTAAGAGCCAACAGTATCTCCCATATGTTTAACTTCTAACCAGTTCAGACAGCCCATTTTATGGCGGCCGGCGATCAAAAGACTGATGGGATAAGACCCTTCAAGGCGCTTTAACAATGAAGGTTCTAAAATATCTTCTATGGAAGGGGGAATAACGACACCGTTCTCATCGGTTGTTATGAGCAGTCCCTCAGGCAAAGGCACCTCCGCGATAAGACCGTCGGTAGTCGCGGAAATAACCGAACAGCCCGGAGTTTCCCCAAGTATGTCGATCATCGCGGAGAGGGCCGCGCGTACCAACCCGGTACAGCTCGCGGCGTAATAGACACATGAAATAGGAGAGGGACTCAACTGACGCGATATGCCACTGTACATATCATAAATATTTCTTTCCTTAATACCCTGAGCCATTTTCCCGTATAAGCTATTGCTGACTTCTTTCCACATCAGATTTTCCAGTGATCCTTTGGGAGCCTCGGCTCGGCGCGCCGTAAGCTGCCGGAAAACGGCTGATAACGTAAACATATCCCGTTTCAACGAAAAACCGGTATACGTCCTAATTTTTACAGCTACCTTGCCGGTTGAAAGAGCATATAACAGTTCTGGCGCGGTGCAGCACGTATCACCGGCTAACGGATAAACCAGACCGACCATCCCAATAGAGCAGGGTATAGAAGGGTAAAGGGTGTTGTCATCCCATTTAAAGGAAATATCAAAATAGTAATGAGGGACACCTGACGAAACGCTGGCGTCTATTTTAATGACCCGCAATAACTCCTCAACGGATCTTACTTCAACATCATTTATACCACCCCTGGAATCAACGGTGAGGTAATCGATGTCACCGCATATAGCCAGCGCGGACGGATACGCGCCAGAAAAATCCAAATCGACAAAGACTTTGCTCGGACCGGCTTTTCTCTCAGCGGACAAGAAAGAAATGTTCAAACCACCGTGATAGGCGTCTCCACAAAGAACTTTATTCCAGGAGTACGGCTTTCTATAATGCAAGGCACGGCGGTCATGGCCCTTTGAGTCAACGGTCTTAACGGCTTCCTTACCAATAAGCTCCAGCAGAGGGGGGTTGTTAATCACCTTTAACTTCTGGTCAAAAGGGATATTGTTCATCTCCCTTATAATCGAATCCATGCACCGCACCGAGAGATCACCGAGTGTGCTAGGTATGAATGGAATACCGGTCATCGCGTGCACCTTGTTTAGAAAAAGGGCCTCATACTCGAGGGTTACACGGACATCATTCATGGAATAATTTATAAACAGTGGCAAATCGTCATCCATAAGCTTTTCCATATTGTTTATACTTTCACCAATAAAGACCTTCTTTGAATTGGTCATCATCGAGAGGGCGGCAAGGGAACGACTTTTTGCGGGCGCGTGCAGATAAGTGTCGCTGTTACTGAACAAAACAGAGACAGAGTGTTTATTCTTCAGCTTCACGGATTTTATCTCAGCAAAACCAAAACAGAGGGGGACATCATTTATCTCCTTGAAGAAATCCAGCTCCAGACGATCCGAAAGCAAGCTCCACTCCATCAAGCCGTAATGGGTAAGCTGGAGGATCTTTGCACCGCTGGCCTTTGTGCGGCCTAAACCGGCCAGGTCAACGGCAACAGAAATGATATCCTTCAAGCTAAGCCTTTTACCGTTCACAGAGAAAATGAAGCGCTCCCGGTAGGTCTTCTTCTCAACGTTCAAGGAACCTATCTGATAACTCAGGACCTTGTTCCTCATAACACCGTTTTCGTCTTCATAAGCCTGGGTCTCTGCGTCGAGCGAGTAAACGACGTCGACCTCGTCCCAGGCCTTAGGGATCTTCCCAAACGCGCCGGTAATATCAACTGCCTCTGTGATGACACTTTCACAGGTAAAATAGGGATGTGCAAGATCAACGGACTCGCGTGGGATGTTTTCGTGTTCAAACATATTTAATACCTCCAAAAGGATTTATTTGATGACCTTTTGAACGTATTGGGCGAAATACATTTATTCCACGAAAGCATTACGCGGATGGGCGGTGCGGAAAGTGACGCATGGGGGGGTTCCTTTATCCCCATATGGCACCTTTAGCACCTCGCGTCATGGTCAATGTGTTCTTTTGGTGCAATTCATTTGTATCACTGGTTTTATTGGATTATAAACACTTCTATGAAAGCCCTTTTTCGTTGTTATTACGGACTTGTTTTTTGGCGGTGTTCGTTAATTCCCGCCATTTTGGGATGTTTGTCCATGTTGTTTTTGTCTTCTTCCTGTATTTCTGAATGTATACTTAATCTGGAAATGTGTGTTAATTGAATTGTTTCAATCGCTGGTGGTGTGAATTTATATGTGCGATATCGTGGATTTCTCTATGTATCCGAACCTGTCCCTGCTTCTTTGGGACCGTGCCGTTAAAATCCTTGAAGCCTATGACGCGTTCTCCGTGCTGGACGGCCGCCTTGAAAAATACTTGACGGCTGATTCTCTCAATGCCGGGGAGAAATCTGTCATTGAAAGCCTCGCCAATGAATTCGGCGGTGGCATATGCGGTCCTGTGACCGTATGCGGTGCGGATCGTGGTCTGCTGTCTTCTGAGATAATTGAAATAATAAAATGCCACATCGACAACAGCTTTATTCGAGATAACAGGTTTTTCTTGGGCGGTACCGCTCTTTCTTCGATGAGGCATGGCACAGTCCGCAAATTCAGTGATATTGAGTTCGTCTGTTCGGAATTGACAGCTCTGTCAGCGGCTAAATTACGGGCGGAAGAGCTGACTGATCTGCCTCTAATAAGGAAAATTCGTGTTGATAAGCATGATGTTTCGTTGTGGGTCAGGCCTTTTGACCGGACAATTAAGATCGTCTTCCTGATGGAAAATCTCCTTGCTCTGTCTCCGCCGGCGGATTGTTTCGGTATACCTGCCCTGAACGATATAGACCTGATGGCTTTAAAACTGGTGAGCTGTTCTCACAGCCACTTTTTCAGGTGTGATAAAGCAGGAGAACTAGCTGATGTCCTGAAGATTTTTATCGACGATCCCTCTGTTCTGAGACCCGCTTGGATCAAGGCTGTTTCAGCTTATGGTATGTTTATTCATGAAAGAGTTCTCGATATCCTGACAGCCGATAATTTGTGCGCCTTATTCAAAGATTGCTGTATCAGCGAGGGGAAAGCCTCCGTATTGCTCGAAGCGGTTCCTTACTTCAGTGAAGGGCTTTTGTGTTCATTGAGGACAGCTGTGAATAAAGAAAAGTTTGCGAAATTCGTGTATGAAAATGTTTACTGGTGGGGCGGATATCGGCCCGATCCCGATGTTGATGCGGTTCTTCGTTTTATTCTGGCAAAACGTCCCCGATCGGTCGAGGATATGGCGCGGGAGCAGTTTGGATTTACGGACGAGGATTTCATCAGGGCTTTGAAAGACACCCGTCCGGGACTCTTCTGGGGCGTCGGAATAGAGCAGAAATGGGAAAACATAAATAAGAGGTTTGGGATAGATCCGCCACTGTCTTTCCCAAAAAATTCCATTAAGGACTGGGAATGATGAAGAACGTCTACGAACTTAAAATATATGATACGGTTCTACTGGAATTAACGCACCCCTATAAACCGTTCAGAAGAGATGATCGATGCCGTTGATAAAACGTTCAAGACCGTGTCTCAGAGCTTCTG
This sequence comes from Synergistaceae bacterium, assembly GCA_050175815.1. Lineage (GTDB taxonomy): Bacteria > Synergistota > Synergistia > Synergistales > Synergistaceae > Caenicola. Next base: position 16,107 of record JBFXIQ010000003.1, on the reverse strand, counting down.
GAACTGCCATGGCAGAAGGATGCCAGACTACGGGAAGGGTGATGCTGTTGTAAAAAAGAAGGAGACACTATTGCTCTCTCCGGAATATCCTGTTCTTATGGCAACAACACCCGTGAATACATTGTTAACATCTTGTCAACATGGAACGCCTTGGCGTACGCGGTAAGCCTGTGAAGGTTCTTCCCCCTTCTGCGAAAGTACATTTTCAGGGCGTCCTCAAAGGTTTGAATCTCAATTCCACTTCTGCTTCGGAGAATATCACAGATGGTCCGTTCGGGGTCATAGGCCCTGACCATATTCCCGTACATGGTGGGGTATTCCCCGATCCCCAGTCCATAGAGCTCTTTCTTGACTGTATAGACTTTGATCCCTTCAGCCGTCAGCCTTGAGGGATTATACCCTGTCATGAGAGTCACAGTGTGTTTTAAAGGAACTCTAAGTGTCATATCGTGGAGATAGAGGGCGGAATCATGTGAAAATACTGTCTGGGCGCTTCGGAGGTGGAGAATGTACATTTCATCCATCCATGCGTCCGGACTGAGGTAGATACCGTGTGCCATGCGCTCGAATTCCCGCAGCTTTAAATATTTGCCTAGCACGGATTTTGAGACCCCTATAGCCAGGGCATCTCCGGTTTTTAAGATACCATTGTTTTTTTCAACGAGCTCATCGAGCTTCTTGTATGGGCCTTTAACATCTTTTACATTCATGCTAATATTATAAACTGATATTAGTATTAAAGTAAATAATTGACCCGTATGATTTCAGGACGAAACCTAAAACACTGTTTCCTGTAAGTTTCTACCCTCAGTGCTTGGATAGCAGCTTTCTCAAAGAATTCCTTTTCTTCATTCATTATATTCTCAGTTTTATCAGGGTCTAATTCTAAATGTTTGATAAAATAAGGCATTTTGTATACACTCCCTCATCAAAGTGGTACTTGCTTTGCTTTAAGTATACTCAAGGACTCATTTATTTAAAAGGTGAGATCGTTATTTTGACAGTGTCAAAAATTAGAAAGCAGTCGCCAATGCTGTTATCCCTTAAAAAGGGGTGGGATGTGAAGTTGTATACTTTAACTGCATACGGGACAATATCCCTGCTACGTTGGTGCATCGCGCTTTGTTCGATAACGAAAAAGGAAAAAAGAAAGCTGAAGGCAGAGGTGGATATTTATGGACCTAAAAGATATTAAAAATAAAAGACTGAGCGACATTGAGAAGAAAATCTTTTTTCTGGTCTGGCTCAACGAGAAGCTGAAGGCGGCGGGAAGCCGCGCGCTTCCCGTTCTTGTCGGCGGCAGCGCGGTTCAGCTGTACACAGGCGGCAATTATATGTCTGTCGACATGGACATATATCTGGATGATATAGTGCCGGCTGCCAGCATTCTTGAGAAGTATGGGTTTGTGAAGACCGGCAGGCATTATTTTTGCGCTGAATACGACCTTGTGGCCGAGTTTGTAAGCGGACATGTTCCTGAAAAGATCAGCGAAATAGAATACGGTGAAGATGTTATCCTTGTATCTTCGCTTGAAGAGATGATCATAGATCGGCTGAACGCTGCAAAATGGAGGAATATCCCGAAGGATCTCGAATGGGCCAGAGTAATGATGTCAACGGGGGACGGAACGGGATTGGATATGGATTATCTGCGCAGAAGAGCCGCTGAAGAAGATATAGAGGATTACCTCGAAATGGCGTTTCAGGAGAATGACAGGATCACAGACAATGGCATTGGATCGAGGTGAGGACATGGACTGCAAGAGCAAGCGGATAAAATTCGAGGACCTGGGGTTTTCGCCAGAAGAGAGGCTGAAGCTTCCGAGCCGGCGCGAGCTTTCGAGCAGGCCGTGGAGCGGTGACCAGATGCGTGTTTTTATTGAACGGCAAAAACACGTTCCAGCGATCCTTGCTGAAATGAGTATAAGGATAATAAGGACAGTTTCGTACAGTCAGTTGAAGGAAGAATGGGATCAGGCTGATATCGGATCAGTATCTCTGGAAGAATAGCATCACGAACAAAAACAGTTTAGCTGTCGGTCAAAAAATATTACGAAAAAAAGTCATAGCCCACTTGTTTAACGTTGATCAGACGTAGTATAATTATTTGACAACCGAATAATGCGTGATACCTTGGTTCTTTTCCTATTCCGTCACATTTTTTTTAATTTGATCCACACACGGAGGAATAGGAACATGAAAAAAAACAAACTGGGAAAAGAGCAACGGTATACCATCCAAACACTTTTCTGATGTCGTTTATCCTTCTGTATTCGATACATGTGTTGGTGTTTATTTTTTTGCATTACTCGAAAACGCCTTAGGATTCCACGAATCTTTCTCTGTTAATACAGTAAATCCCGTCAGTTCTCCTTAATAATTCATAACACATGATGATCAACGGCGTGCTTTTGACAAGTTCATTTTAATGTCGAATGTAACTGTGGTTCTCTATATTTATTGAGATTGAGGAGGGTTTCAGCATGGAGAAAAAACTTGACAGAACCGGTGTCCTGATAACGGGTGGCTTCAAGGATCTGGTGCACGAAATAGCTCAGTTGACCGAGATGGCCGGCGGATGGAGAAACTTCTACACGGACGATCCGGCTGACACCATGCAGGTGATATTCCTGTGGTCGAGGCTGCGGGACGAGAGCATGGGGATGTTTGACTTGGTCCCCAACAGCTTGTTTAAGAGAATAGAGGCATGGGGCGATTCAATAAACGAAAGGGTCGACAGGGATGATATACTCCAGATTTATCGTGCTCTAACTGTGAATGACGTTGTCTACAGCATGCCGATTGTGCGCTTCAGGGTCACTCCGGATAACGATTATTTCCTTTTAGATTATGAAATGGAATTTCCGTTTGAAGAGAATAAAAAGTCTGAAATATTCCAAGGTGGAGCGGCTCTTGAAATCGCCGAGAAATGGTTGAGATATATGAATTGTATTTATAACTTTATATAAACTTAATGTCCGGTGCTTCGCAGCCGTATATATATGCGAACTTTATCTGTCCGGTGACTGTACAGCCGTATATATGTACGGAGTGAAACGAACGGTGCTCCGCTGCCGTCCAATAAAAGCGGACTTTAATTAATCCGCGGGAGAATTATTTCTCTCCTGCGGAATTAAAAAAATCAGACAGGAAGGAACGTGAAAGGCATGAGACTTATCATCACGGGAGACACACACGGGAATCCGCTCAATAGATTCAGGTCGGTCTTGGACCGTGTTAAGGCGAGCGAGGATACCGAATATACCTTTACAAAAAACGACCTGATGGCCGTGGTCGGCGACTTCGGAGTCATCTGGGGTCCCGATACGCCCAAGCAGAGACGGATAGAAAACAGGATCCTTGACGAGCTCGAAGCCATGCCGTTCACCACAGTGTTTATCGACGGGAACCACGAGAACTTCGACCGCCTCCGCGCCTTCCCGGAAGAGGAACGTTTCGGTGGCAAGGTCGGTGTTTTGAGGCCTTCGGTCCTCCACCTGAAACAAAGGGGGCATGTTTATGATTTCGGCGGTATGAAGACCTGGTGTTTCGGCGGCGGGATTTCCATAGACAAGATCCTGCGCAGGGAAGGTACTTCCTGGTGGGCGGCGGAGGAGCCGTGTAAAGAGGAGTATGAATACGGGATCAGCCAGCTTGAAGCAAACGGTTGGAGGGTAGATATGGTGCTTACCCACGCGGCGCCGACAAGTGCGCTGGACGCCCTTAATCTCAAACCCCTTCTCATAAAGGACCTGGGGTATGAACCAAACCTTTACGATCCGCTTTCTCCGTACTTTGAGCAAGTGACGGAGAGGCTGGATTTCGACAGATGGTCTTTCGGACATTACCATAAAGACGATCCGGAACTAAGTCCCATTGAAGACTTAATTTCGGCGCCGGACGGACATAAGTCCTACTCAGCCCTTTATTCCATGGCTCTGGTGTGTGAAATTTTCGATGAGACGGTATTGCCTGAAAATAATCTGAAGATAGCGTAGTTATAATATTTAGTCGGTATTATTTAAAAGAGAGGGGGCTTAAATCGTTCCCTCCTTGATATCTGTTATATCTGAAGAATAAGAGTTCAAAACGAGTATCATCAATTATATTTCTTCACCCTTTAAAAAGCGCACCTTGCGCGAGCCGGATCACGGCAGCCCTTACCTACGGAGGATAATTTCAATGAGATCTACGGGATTTATAGGACCGGGAGACGAGGTCATGCAGCACTGGCTTGCCCGCATAAGGAACAGGGCGGAGGCCCTGGCCGCAAGACCAGACATCATAACTGAGGATTTCTATGAGCGATCCCTCGAAATGAGCGGCAGACTGGATCCCAAAGGCAGATACAGCCTTGCAAAGCGTCATATATCGCAGGACTGTTTTTACAGAAAAAACAAAAGGTTTAGTGTCGTTGCCTTCCCGGACGGCGACAGTATCGTGCGTTCCGGACTCCCGCTTGACCGGATGTTCTTCTCCGCAGGTGACGGCAAAGGCGAGGTAAAGAAATCGGCAGCGGTCAACATAGCAACGGACGACTACGATGAATATTTTGAATTCATGCCGCATGCGACGGATATAGACTTCCTCGCGGAAGCACTGTTCAGCCCTTCTGTAACCTCGCTTGAGAACTTCAGGGACTATGTTTCGGGCATGATATTGTCAGGTGTCAGAAAATCCCCTGAAATGTCCCAATGGCTCTGGGAGGCCGCGTCATCCTCAATGTTCAGGGCGCTGGCCGGCTGCGCCTTCAGGCTGTGGTCACGGGAAATAAAACCGGCAAAGAAAGATCCCGAGCTGCCGAAGCTGACGCCGATATTCGCCTCCCTTGCCCGCGACCTCGGAAGGGAACTTCTGGGCGAGAAAAATAACGGCTTCTTCACTGACGGCCGTTCCGCCTGCATGACTGCAGACGAAAAGGAGTGCCTGAAGGGGTATATTGAACACTTCCCCGAAGGCCCAAGAAAGGTACTGGGAGCATTTATAAAAGAGGCTGTGCGGGACCTGAACACCATGATATGCAGAAACGGCGGGCCCAACACCGCCCTGTACATGGCGGGCAGCGCAGACACGATAATGCTCAGGACGGGATATACAGGCAGCATGGACCACTTTATCCCCTGGATCGTGCGTACAGCCTCCATGTTCCCTGACACTGTAATATATGCGCTCGCCCTTGAACGCTGGACCAAATTCCAGCTTGATGCCTTTGAAAAGGCTGTTTTGGAATGCGGTTCGGGGCCCCTTGTTATCTGGACATCGGCCCAGGAGTCTGCAGTTCCGGCGTTTCTGCTGGGAAACGACTTTATTACCAGAGACGCCTATGAGGAAAGCGGTTTCTGCTTCCGTTCCGTAGCCCCCGAACCCCCTGCGACCTATTTCAAAAGCATAGGGGTCACCGTTCCGGCCTCTGACAGGCTTGACAGCGGAGACGGCAAAAACATACTTTACGAGATAGGTTTTGTATCAAAAGAACTCGGGGAGTGCATTGCACGCGAAAAGCGCGATCCGTTCGGCGGGACGCAGGTAAATATCCCGAAAGAGGATATGCCTGTACTCTCCCCGTATATGACGCTGCCGGAAGATACCATAGAAAAGGCAAGATACAGGGCGCTCAAGGCGCTGCAGTATGACCCGGAAAACATAAGCAAGGCGATACTGATTTCAGACGCAGTGCCTGATTTCTACGGCTGGATTTCAGAAGCTATGGAAAACCGGTCAAAGGTCCCGAAGTTGGATTACAAGGAGCTTAAAAAGAAACGAAAGGAACGTGGGGGTAAAGATAACTCCTAACAGAATTCAAAGCATGTCTATTTAAGCAAAAGAGCTTGATATTCAGATGTCATGTACTTGGCAAAATAAAAGTATACTGATGGTAAATACTGCATCGCTCTTCGAATTATAAAAAGGCTTGAAAATATTGGATTTAAACTTATTGTATGAATTATCAGAAAAAGGCAAAAATACGCCAAAACGAAACAGAGTGAACAGTTTCACTAATGGAACAAAGTATAATAATTTTAGTTTCAGACTACATTTACAGATTTTGACACCTGTTTTTAGTGTCTGATTTTGCACATTCATTTTTCAAAATGCACATGAACTTTGCAGAAAATCCGGGTTTTTGTGTGCTGCGTGCATTGATGCGGCATACCGGTGAGAGGGAGGGCATTATGTTTACATTAAGGAATTATCCGCTGCCTGACAAGATAGAGATCCTGAAGGAAAAGGGTTACAGGCTTCTGGGGAATGCCTAGCTATGCGATAAGTACGGCCTGAACCCTGTCGACCGCATCAAATGCAATGTGATCGCAAAAAACAGGTCCGAGTACGAAAATGACAACAACAGTGTCTGGATAGTAAAAAACAGGCCCGGGAGCGTCTTTGATGAAGTTTATGATTCAATAGGCGCCCCGGAACATACGTTTTTTGCCATAGCAGGGGAGGAATTCAATCCCTATATCCCCAGAAAAACGTTTTTTGCATTCACTTCGGAAGAGAGGTCGAAGTTCGAGGCTATCGTCAATGAAAGTCCCGAAGGGGCGGTAAACAGGAAAGCCGGCTACCTGTACGAAAAAATAACAGGAGATTCGCTGGATTTTTCAGGAACTGATATTCTAAAGGCACGCCGCCGGCCGTTGCAGGAACTCCTGGACCCCGAGTTCTACTATACACTGACGGAGCTGCCGGAGAGCCGCGTAAATGCAAAATACAGGATAGCCGACAATACTCTGGGCGATCTCAGCGTCCTCTGTCCGATAGTTAGGCGGACTGAACTCCTTGACAGATACTCTTTAAGGGATTACGGCGCGGAGTTGCTTGATGTATTTGTTAAGACAGATAATAAGCTTCTCAATACAATTAAGGACATTATGTTCTTTAAAGAATCTATAATGTCGTTCAAGGTTGAAGGTGATACTAAGAGTAACAAAAGGGTAAGAAAGTATGAAGGTATACTTAAAAAGAACGGGGCTGCTGTCAGACCACTGACAAAGAATAAGCTGATAGATATACAGAATAAGATCGTAGACAGCCTTTCTGTAAACTATGATTACAGGGACAAGCAGAATTTTATAGGCGTCAAGGGAAGGGGAGACGGGGCTCCTGTGATAAGTTACGTAACCCCGTCTCCCAAAAACGTTTATGAACTTATGGACGGATTTATTGACATCCATACGACCCTTACGGCCGATATGGGTATAGATCCTGTTGTAGCCGGATCTGTGTCGCATATGGTGTTTACCGCTATACATCCCTTTGAGGACAGTAACGGCAGGATATCCCGCCTGTGTTTTCATGACATGCTAACTGCGCATAAATACGTGCCCGGAGGCGCCATATTCCCTATATCTGACATAATAGGCAGCCGGAAGAACGGATATATACAGGGGCTTGAAGATGTTACATACGGGATAACCAAAAAATGCACCTTTGACGCAGATGAAAATAATTTTATAACGGTCAGTGGAAATGATCCTGACCTGTACCGTTATCTTAACATAACGCCATTTGCAGAGACTATGTATTCCATAATGCGGGACACGATGGATTACACTGTAAAGGAGATACTAAAAGAGGCCAAAATAGTCACAAGGGTAAAGGAAAAAATAACAGTGATCGCGCCGATTATGGATGAAAGACAAACAAAGAAGTTTTGCCAGACGGCGCTGGAGGAAAGTGGATATGTCAGTGCAAACGAAAAAAGAAAGATATTTTCTGATGTTGACCCTGAGGCCATAAGTAAGCTTCAGGCCGAGACCAAAAAGATCATACTTGAGATAGAACGGTTTGAAGATGACGAATACCCGGAACCCTCCCTATAGGAGAAAAATATGAGAAAACGTCTTCCTGAAAATTTAAGTGAAGCTGTTATTATAGGAGACCTCCTGCATACGATGCGAGATTTCGTGATTAAAGACAGCAAAGACTTTTTATCTGTTACATATCCCTTAAGGAGGTGTTTCTCCTATGACAGTTAAATAGGATCCTTATGCCCATAAAAAAAAATGCGGCACAGGATGATCGTTGGTCAAGATGACACGCTAAAGGCCGGCATAAACTACCGATAACTCGGAGAAAGGTGAAAAATAATGACAAGCGGATCTTACGATCTTACGATATTATGCTAAGCAAATTTTTCAGGAGAATAAACTCTGGAAATAGTCCTGAAACATATGCGAAGCACAACAGAAGAACTACTGTGCTAAACGCGGCTAACAGAAAGTATGCGGCAAACCACGGGTCCGAGGCACCCAGAAGTACAATAATATATCCGTCAAAAAAGTCCGTGCACGGTGAGATAATCATCGCTGTAGACACTTCCGGGAGCATATCGGATGACAAGATGGAAACGGCGAGGATCGTCGGGGAAATACTCCGCATGACCGTAACTTTCAACCATTGGGAAGACCGGGATGTTGAGATAATATATTGTGGTACCCGCCTGAGAAAAGACGGCCCGTTCAAAGCGAGATCCGCCGAGCTGGACGGATATATTGAAGATATCAAGGAAAACGGTATCAAGACCTGTGGCTGTGTCACAGACCTCCTCCCCATTTGGGAGGAGATTATCAGTGAAAGCGATGCGACACGCAAATATCCTTTTGGACTTGTCGTCATAACCGGTTCTGAGACTTTGAACGATGAGAAAATCGTGAGTCTTTACAAATCAGGTAAATTCAGGGTTCCTACTCTGATCATTTATAGTGCTCCCAGGAAATGAGACATGAAAAATATGAGAGAACCGAATACAATGGTGCAATGAAGAAGAAAAATACCTATAACCCAGAATTCAAAACGAAAGTCGTACTGGAACTGCTCAGCGGACAGTGCACACTTAATGAACTTGCCGAAAAGTATCAAATATCACCGGCGACCCTGAGCAGCTGGCATAAGCAATTCCAAGAGCACGCTGCTGAAGTTTTTCGGCGAGGTGCAACGGACGGAGACCGGGAAGCAGAGGCTAAGGAGCGTGAGATCACAGTCCTGCAGCAGAAAGTTGGCCAGCTCACGATCGAGTGTGACTGGCTCAAAAAAAAATATGACGAAATATTTGGTCCCGAAGGAGCGCCTAAAACTCGTTTCACCAGAAAACAAAAAACTGACGGTTAAAAGGCAGTGCGAACTTTTGGAAGTCAATCGCAGCAGTGTGTATAGAGAGCAGATCCGAGATCTTTTTGATCCGACCCATGGAGAATCCCCGGAGAACCTGAACATAATGGAGATCATTGACAGGACTCATTTAGAGAAGCCTGCCTGGGGATATCGCAAGATGACTGACTATCTGAAAAATCATTACGGCTGCAAAGTCAACAAAAAACGAGTTCGCCGCCTGATGCGTCTGATGGACATTATTGCGCTGTATCCGGGCCCCAACTTGAGCAAACGGTATCACAAACAATATGTACGGCCATATCTGCTGCGCAATCTTATAATTGATCATGAGGACCAGGTATGGGGCATAGATATAACGTATCTGCCGTTTAAGAAAGGTTTTCTGTACTTGTTTATCATCATCGACTGGCATACCCGCCGGATCGTGGACTATGAGGTCAGTTACACATTGGAAAAGGAATTTGTATTACGCTGTCTCAGGCGTGCTCTTTGCAATCGCAAACCGGAGATCATCAACTCTGATCAGGGCAGCCACTTCACCAATCAGGCCTACCTGGATCTGATGGAAAGCAACGGAGTAAGGATATCCATGGACGGCAAAGGGCAGGCACTGGACAATGTTCGCACAGAACGTTTTTTTCGCAGCTTGAAATACGAAGATATCTACATCAACGAGTACGTCACACCTAAGGAGATGATAGCCGGCGTCAACAAGTACATACTTGACTACAACACTATACGCCCGCACGCATCGCTGGGAGGACTTACTCCCAATGCATTCTGCCAACAGCAGAAAACACACGCAGCCTAATGAAAGGAGCTATTCGGATCATCTGTAATTTCGTGTCTTGACTTTGGGGGGCACTTTAATTTATCCTGAAGAGATGTCTGCACCAGAGAGCTTCAAGGATTTTTCAGCGAAGAATAACATATTACAAATAGCTTATATTTAGAAAATATTCATAGTCCCTTATAATTATAAACAGACAACTGGACATAGCCGTTGTTTCAGGCTATGCATTATATCTCAACACCACATTTTGCACGTGTTAGGACTATACACAAAATCTAGGATAGTCGGTTACCAGCAGACCTTATCCCGATTTTCACACTCCAAATTCTATTCAATCATCTATTGGAATAACCCCATTCTTTTCTCAACTAATTTACCCAATGTTATTTTACTTGCTTCTTCTCTTAATCTCATCATAAAAGTTTTTAAACTTAACAAGTTATAACTATTTTCACCATAATACTTCTCCATCTTAACAAATGCGGTTTCATACATTCTATTAGCATTTACCAAACCCAGACCTTTATAGTCAATCGCATAATTCAACAAGATTAAACGAAAAATTACGTCAATTTTACTGGTGTCATAATCAGGAATTTTATCCAGCTTATTTTCTAACTCCCTGACATGATCATTTATTTTTTCAATATCGATTTCAATATCAATAGCAGGAATATCATTACATTTTATTTGACAAAGGATAAATTTTGATAAGGAATCGAGAACTTCAATATTGTCCTTTCCAAGTAGGTTTTCTTTAATTGGTAATAGTTTTTGGTAGAGCTTATAAGCAAAATAATATCTTTTAAAGTCTGAATGTGAATCATCATTGAAATACCAACTGATAAGATCTGAGGAATAAAAATATGAATCAGCAAGATATTCTCGTAAAATAATCATATTTATATCTACATCCTTCGATACTTTATCCGCATGTGTATGTAACACCTCTTTAAATAAGCTTATTGAACCAGCGTCGTCACCATTTCTTCTAAGAAGAAAAGCAAAATCAATCATTAATTCCATTGTGTCCGGATGTGATACTCCAAACAATAAGCGTCTGTTTTTCAATATTTTCTCAAAAGCATCATTGATTTTTACTTCACTCATAATTGCAGAATACTTATCAAGCAACTTTCTGGAATCATCAAGCATTTTGGGGTCACCGTATATGCCATGATAGCGTATTATGAAATCACATTGCCAAGCTAAGAAACTAACATGATTTTCCAAAGCGTAATATTCTGTGAGTAAAACAACTAGTGCACCAAGGTATTCAGCTGAACTTTCCCCATATTTCTTTTCAAAATATAAATTGGCTTCCTTTGCATACACCAATGCTTTTTCGTATAAACCGAGTTCTATGAGAATAGATGCATGATACAAAGTTACTTCTGCCCATATGTCGGTATCAGGAAAAACATCAGATACGGCAGATAAGACTGACATATTTTTTTCTTTTACAATATTCAAGTAACGAGCATTATTCATAGAAGAATAATATTCTTTCAGGTTATTATAAAACTCTTTAAAATCAGATTCGTTTGAACTCTCCTTATTACACATTGTTTTTTCAAGCTCGAAGCGGACAAAACTATCAAGATCTGAAATGAAAGATGGTGTAATTTCTTTGTCTTTCGTTTGATTCAGGCGTTCCTTAAAGTATTTTGGCAACACCTTCAACGTTTTGTCACTTATTCTCTTTGCGTCAAGTTTATAATTTCCCCTATAATAGGGAAGAATGACATCCGCTATGACGTCATGCAAAGACAACATAACTCCATTTTCCTGAATCATAGACATATATCTGATATCATCATAATATCCGAGAACGGGAGATCCTATAATATCTTGTGCATTATCAATGATAAGTTCATCTGTCCAGCTGCGAAGATAGGATAACAAGAAAAGCAAAGGACGAGTCTCCTTGTTAAGCCCATCCAGAGTGCTTTCGATCAACTTATCTGCATTGTTACCAAAATCATCGATCATGGGAATTTTATTATCTCCGACTAACCTTTCAAATCTGTCCACACACAAGTCAAGGTATAAAGGTACACCATTTGCAATAGAGCATATACCGCTACACAGTTCCTGATTTTGAATCCCGCATTGATTTAAGAAAAGAATCGAATCTTCATCTGACAGCCTCCCTACCAGATGCTGTTCTAATGATTCAGCTGCAGTCGTATCTTTCCACGTCAGCTTATCCCTGCTAGCAATCACCCATAATGATTTATTGATACTGGAAATCAAACCCTTCTGACCATGTATCCATTCATCCAGTACTAAAGTTCTATCTTTAATAAGTTTTTCGTATGAATCAAAAAAGAATACAATAGGTGTATTTTTTATAAAATTATTTATATCCAGCGCAAAATAATACGGCAGATTCGCTCTGATCGTATTCGAATCATTATTTCTTATATTATTTAATAATTCTTCCTTATCTGATTCTTTGTAATTCTTATACATACTATTGCCTTCCGCCCATAAAGCATCAACTATTTTCGTTAAACTGACAATTGCCGCAGCTCCAGGAATAAATGTTGATGCAAAAGATATACCTTCTAAGCATAGTTTTAATTTTGGTCTTTGGTCTATATACCCTTTTAATTCATTACTATCAATATCTCCATTACTATCTTTATTCAAGGTTAAATATGCAAAATCAAAAATAGGAAAATCATAAGATTTTTTTTCTTTTAATATATCTCTAAAAGTTTTTAAAATAGATACAGGATCTTGATCAACCTTAAAATCAAATGCTATGTAAGTTGTATTAGGTTCTATATCTAGTAATTCATTTTTCAGCTGTTCTAGTAATCTTGATTTACCGATACCACCTATCCCATAATATAAAATAACTGACATAGAATTCGGATTTTCCGTTATTTTTAGTGCTTTAAAATTATCAATAAAAACTTTTCTTGAGTCTTCTCTATCAGTAAACAATCTATACGCTTTGGGTCTGTTGCATTGAGTCCGAATTACAACAGTCATCGTGCTTCCTCCTTAAAATTTGTATTTATAAAATCCAATTACATCTTTAATATAAACCCTTTGTTTTAATCAATGTTTTCCTATAACATAATATATACATATAACCACACGTGTCCAAGATAGGAAAATGAAATAGAAAAGCCTCCGTAATTGGGATATCATTAAGTTGCGAAACAAAAGAATCCCAAAGAAAACACGGAGGCAAGACAATGATAAAGTGCATGAGCCTATTCAGTCAAATACTATCTGAGATGTCATTATCTTCAGTAAGCTTCGAGCAGTTGGTGATGAAGCACGGAAATGACAGGAATGCAAAGGGATTCACGTCAAAAGCCCAGTTGGTTGCGATGATCTTTTCTCACCTTGCAAGGGCTGATTCACTCAGGGAAATAACAAACGGACTCTTATGCTGCAACGGCAAAGTAAAGCACCTTGGAATAAAAGCAGCTCCCAAACGTTCAACACTTGCCTATGCAAACAAACACAGGAGCGCGGATCTGTATGAAGAATACTTCTGGAAACAGCTTCAGCATTTCCGTTCCAGGGACATGCTGGATAAGAGCAGCAAGAAATTTAAATTCAAGAACAGGCTCTTTCTCTTTGACTCAACAACGATAAGCCTTTGCCTGTCATTATTTCCATGGGCAAACTACAGGCAGACCAAGTGCGGAGTAAAGGTACGCGTACTGCTTGACCAGAGTGACTATATGCCGTCATTCGTGACGATAACAGATGCGAAGACGCATGACAGCGCGATATCAAAGACCCTGGACCTGAAGCCTGGTTCGATAATAGCGGCAGACAGAGGATATCTCGACTTTGAACAATTCAGCAAGTGGAACAGAAGCAAGATCTTCTTTGTTACAAGAATGAAAGACAACATTTGTTACAAAACCATAATTCACGGCTGCGGAGCATACGGCAGCAACATTCGTTCAGATGACGAAATCATTCTTACAGGCATAAACACCAAAATCAAATACCCTAAGAAGCTCCGTCTTGTGACAGTCTGGAACGAAGAGAAGCAGGAAGAGATAAAAATACTCACCAACAACTTTAAGCTCTCTGCATCAACCATAGGGGCGATATACAAAGAACGCTGGGAAATAGAGCTCTTTTTCAACACTTTTTCAACACTTTCCCACTGCAGGTCCCACTGCAGGGCTTGGACGGCGAATTTGCGGTTGTAGTATGGAATATACTGCTTTATAAATTCATTGGCCTGTTCCATAGAGATAATTCCTTTGCGCTGCATATCTTTAGACAGCCGATCCTGTAAAGTTTCCCAGAGCCTTTCAATACCGCCTTTTGCCTGAGGAGACCCTGCAATGATAAGCAGAATATTGAGTTCTTTGAGTGCTCTGGCGAAGTTGGGGCATTTTTCCTCCTTGCCGGCCAGTTCTTCTGCGATTGTCAGTTTCTTTTTCTTTTTACTGTCGTAAGCAAATACTGTCCTGCCATCTGTATATATTTCTCTTGGTAAATGTCCGTTCTGATTCATTTGATACATTAGTTCGCAATAGCCTTCCAAGGTCTCTTCTTTTTCAAAATGAAGAGCAAGGATTCGACCTGTGGCATCGTCAACAGCACCGTGCAGGTGCGTATAAGAGCCATTGCCAAACCAATCGAAACTGGAAGCATCCATCTGGATCATTTCCCCTTCGCGTTCTCTGGCATCTCTTGAACGATGCTTCTTTGGCCTGCGCTTAGCTTTCGGGGACCGGATGCCAAGTGCTTTAAGGTATCTTGAAATGCTGCTTACAGAGACAAAGATGTCATTTTCTTCAGCAAGAATGTCTGTGGCATGACAAAAATTATAGTTTGGTAAATCTGTCTGATAGATACGGCAGATTTTATTAACAACCTCAGGATCTAATGCATTAGAAGGCTTTCTTTCCCTATTTTTATGCAGAATGCTCATGATCCCATTTGTGGATGCCTCAGCTTTTATCCGCTGTACCTGTCTCACACTGATGTCTAAACGTTCTGCCGCCTGTTTGTTTGTAAAACGGCCCGCCAACAGTTCTTCGATAATAGTTATTTTCCTGGCTTCCTGCTTGCTCATTTTAATTTTCATCCTCTCATTTTATCTTTATTAGGAGGGGATGACATTTTCCCTGACGAGTTACACCATGACAATATCGCTGATCAACAACAAGGCTCATTAAAGGTATTGACAAAGCCAGTATTGAGCAATAAAATAGCCCCTGTTGGTGAGGTGGCCGAGCTAGGCTGAAGGCGCTCGCCTGCTAAGCGGGTAGGGTGGCCAAAACCGCCCTCCAGGGTTCAAATCCCTGCCTCACCGCCATCAAATAAGGAATTGCGCCGGTAGCTCAACTGGATAGAGCATCGGACTACGGATCCGAAGGTTACGAGTTCAAATCTTGTCCGGCGCGCCATTGGAAACAATAAATCCCCGAGGGATAGCTTATTCCCGCGGGGATTTTTGTGCAATTGGGATTTATAGCGGCGCTGACTTAGCAACACTCGAAATCCTTCACTTCGACGTATTCATATACGTCTTAGTTTGAATTTTTTCATATTGCGTCGTCATTACTCGCTATAAATCCCAATTTCAATATGGGTCCTATAGTAAAAACCTTAAAAGCGCGGCGCTGACTTTGTAACTTGCCATTGTGAAACTGCTGCCTGAAAGATGCCGCGCGAAGTGACGATCTCATCGCCGCGAAGCGGTGGCGAAGCGATGGCGAAGCTGTTGTAGGAGCAAACGGAAGCTTCATTTGCCGGGGAATTTGCAGCTGAGAACCGCTGCGGGGAATTCGCGACTTAGGAAAAATGTCGCTGGAGAATTTGCTCGCTTCGCATCGCGGTGAATTGGACCCTAAGTCTTTAAGAATTAATTCTCCGCGACATAATCAAGTCGCAAATTCTCCAGCGGCGAAGGCCGCGAATTCAACGCAGCCAGAGGCTGCAAATTCCCCGACTTAGCTCTTGCCCTCTACGACTGTTTCACCATTGCTTCACTATCGCTTCACGCGACCGTTTTTGTCGCAGTTTCACAACAACACTTTGCTGATCAATGAGCTATAGATCACTTGTCGCTTAAGACAAAAAAGCGGTCCCGTCTTTTGACGGGTCCGCTTGCCGGATAACTGAAAACAACTTAAGTTAGAATTTCTCTCCCTCTGTTCTGGCAACTACAGCCGAGACACACATGTCGCCTGTGACGTTGATGG
>JBFXIQ010000002.1:0-73179 GCA_050175815.1 Synergistaceae bacterium | reverse complement strand
TGAATTAAATTCATCATCGCTCTTATAGAAATTATATGCTTCTTCCAGTTCAATGACAGCGTTCATCAAAGTTTCAGGGATGTACTGTCCTCCATGAACTCCAAAGCGTCCTCTTGTTTTTAGCATAGTATCGTCTCCTTTGTTTTTTTACCGTCTATATTTATAGTTGGAAATATTGTTTATGAGAATAAAAATTATTTTCGACCCTTCCTGACAGCATTGATAAAATTCTGCATTTTTTCGAAATCCTTTACACACTCTTTTTCTACTCCGGAACTTACGTCTACAGCATATGGATTTGTAGCGGAAACTGCAGCTTCGACATTGTCAGGATCGAGACCACCGGCAAGAAAAAATGGCCTTTCAATATTCCTCACCAGTGTCCAGTCAAAAGTCCTTCCTGTACCCCCTGTACCGTTATCAAGAAGGATAAAATCAGCAGGTGAGTCAACTGCTCTGTCTACATCTTTGATGCTTTCAACGTTGAACGCCTTTATTACTGGCTTTCGTATGATCTCTCTGAGGGAAATAATGTATTCGTCGTCTTCCTGTCCATGGAGCTGAACTATATCAAGGACTCCCTGTCTTGTCATATTTATAGCATTTTCGAATTTTTCGTTTACAAAAACGCCCACAGTCATTACAGAAGTAAGAAGCCTCATACGAAGATTCGCTGCAATATCAGGACTCACATACCTTCGACTGCCCCGTACAAACACAAAACCAACAAAGTCGGGAATGAGGCTGTTTGCATAGTTAATGTCCCTCTCACTCATCAAACCGCAGATCTTTATTTTTGTACCCATCATCTCATCTTCCCCTCAAATATCTGAGCATCGCTTTTTTATCAGCGGCGCGCATAAGGGTCTCCCCGACCAGGACAGCATCTGCATTAGCTCCACGCATCACATTTACATCTTCTTTTGTTTTGATCCCGCTCTCCGCAACAAAGAGCACATCTTCTGGGACAAGACTTCTCAGTTTTTTGCTGTTCTGGATATCGACGGCGAAATTTGCAAGGTTGCGGTTATTTATCCCTATCATCCTTGCTCCTGCCTTTAGTGCCGCCGATACCTCATGCTCATTATGGGCCTCTACAAGGGCTGAAATTCCAAGGTTTTCACAAATATCAAGGAAATGTTTAAGCATCGTATCTTCCAATAATGAACAGATTAGCAGTACTGCTGTGGCACCAAGCGTTTTTGCCTCATATATCATATATTCATCCACTGTAAAATCTTTACGCAGACAAGGAACAGAAACTGAGCCGGCGATTTCCTTAAGATATCTGTCATCCCCAAGAAACCATTTGGGCTCGGTCAGCACAGAAATGCAATCCGCTCCTGCCATTTCATACTCTTCTGCAATTTTTAAGTACGGAAACTCTGCGTCTATAACTCCTTTAGATGGAGATGCCTTTTTGCATTCGCAGATAAATCCAATATCATCGCCCTTAAGAGCCTTCTCAAAAGGGAACCCCGTAGCGCAGCACATGGAAAAAGCTTCCTTCCTTATATCAGTCAGAGGGACTGTTTTCTTTTTTTCTGCGATACGGATTCTTGTGTGTTCAGCAATTGCGTCAAGGATGTTTGCCATTACTTTCTGGAAGCCTCTTTAAACTCATTGAGTTTTTTCATCGCTTTTCCGGAATCAATTACTTCCTCAGCCAGCTTTATTCCATCAGTAATTGATCCGGCCATGCCTGCAATATAAAATGCTGCTCCTGCATTCATCAATACGGTATCGCGTTTCGGACCTCTCTCACCCTGCAGGATCGCGAGAGTTATTTTTGCGTTTTCTTTGGGAGTGCCTCCTATTAGATCTGTCTTGCATGAACGTATAAAACCAAAATCCTCAGGCTTTATAACAAAAGTTTTGAAATATCCGTCCTTTACTTCGCACACGGTCGTAGGAGCACAGGAAGTTATCTCATCAAGCTTGTCCTGACAGTAAACGACAAGTCCGCGCCTCACCCCAAGACTCGACATGACTTTAGCCAAGGGTTCTACAAGACTTTCATCGTAGACTCCCAACAGCATCATCGAAGGAGACGCTGGATTTGTCAGAGGTCCCAATATATTAAATACGGTCCTTATCCCTAGTTCTTTCCTGATCGAACCCACATGCTTCATTGACCTGTGATAGTTCTGGGCAAACATGAAACATATTCCCACACTTCTCAAAAGTTCCTCACATTTGACCGGGTCCTGATTTATTACTACCTCCAGGGCTTCCAGGCAGTCGGCGGTCCCGCTGGCAGAGGAAGCAGCACGATTGCCGTGTTTGGCGACCCTGACCCCGCCAGCTGCAATTACAAGAGCTGCCGTTGTTGAAATATTGAAACTGTGCGCTCCATCGCCGCCGGTTCCAACAATGTCGAGCACCTCCATGTCGTGTTCCACTTTAGTAGCATGGTCACGCATAGCTGCTGCGCAACCGGATATCTCATCTATTGTTTCAGCCTTCGTACTTTTGGTGGTCAGTGCAGCAAGAAATGAGGCATTTTGTATTTGGCTTGTCTCCCCATCCATGATTTCGTTCATCACACTGTATGCCTCTTCATATGAAAGATCCTGCTTATCAGCAATTTTTACTATTGCTTCTTTGATAGTCATTTCCTTCTCCCCCTTTACTTAACTGAATCAATAAAGTTCTGCATCATTTTCTGCCCATCCGGGGTCATTATTGATTCGGGATGAAACTGCAGCCCATATACATCGTGGTCTTTATGCTTTACGGCCATTATCTCTCCGTCCTCTGATCTCGCTGTTGCTTGAAGACATTGAGGCAAAGTACTTTCAACTACAGCCAGAGAGTGATATCTGGCCACCATAGTTACATCGGGCAAATCCTTAAAAATTGGACATACTGTATCTAAAAATGTCTGACTTTGCTTGCCATGCATCAGTTCCTTTGCATAAGATACTGTTGCTCCGTACGCCTGACATATTGACTGATGACCGAGACAAACCCCAAGAATTGGATAGGTGTCTCCCAGTTTTTGGACTATTTCGATACAGCAACCTGCATTCTCGGGCCTCCCCGGCCCCGGCGAAATAATGATCGCATCCGGCCTTAAGGCATCGATTTCGTTTACCGTCATTACATCATTCCGTGCTACTTTTATATCAGGATCGAACGACCCAATAAGTTGATAAAGGTTGTATGAAAAACTGTCGTAATTATCTATAAGAAGTATCATTTCTACATCTCCCCCGCTGCCCTTAGGGCATTGACAACTGCTGCTGCCTTGTTTATACACTCCAGATATTCATTGTCAGGGACTGAATCCGCTACGATCCCCGCTCCGCTCCTGACAAAAACCTTACCGTTTTTCTTATATGCAATGCGTATCGCAATACATGTATCCATGTTGCCTGTAAAATCTATGTAACCTATAGCCCCGCCATATATTCCACGCTTATTGCCCTCGATATCATTAATAAGCTGACAGGCTCTAATCTTAGGCGCGCCCGAGAGCGTCCCAGCAGGTAATATGGCGCTCACTGCATCCAGTGCATCCTTGTCATCACGTATTTCACCGCATACTGTAGAGCCGATATGCATTACGTGTGAGTAACGTTCTACGCTGCGAAGTTTTGTTACTTGAACTGTCCCAAATTTACTTATTCTTCCTATATCGTTCCTTCCAAGATCGACGAGCATGTTATGCTCGGCAAGTTCTTTAGGGTCCCTAAGAAGACTCTCTTCGTTAGCTTTATCCTGAATTTCAGTTTCACCCCTGGAACGTGTCCCTGCAAGGGGAAAAGTATACAGCATACCATTTTCAAGCTTGACAAGGGTTTCAGGAGAAGCCCCAGCTATTTCGATATCCGAGGAAGAGAAAAAGAACATATAGGGAGATGGATTTATTGTTCTCAGCATCCTGTATGTATTTAAAAGGCTGCCCTCAAAGCCTGCTTCAAGCCTGTTTGAAAGGACGATCTGAAAAACGTCTCCCTCTCGGATATGATGCTTCGCTTTCTCCACCATTTCACAATACTGTTTCTTATCAAACAGATACGAAAATTCACCTGTTAGTCTTCCGGGATGATCATTACACGGCTTCCCGCTTATCAGCAGTCTGTGCATATTCTTAAGCTCAATAACCGCATTGTTGTAATTTTCTTCAATATCCTGAATTTCCATGTTTACAATAAGGATTATTTTTTGTCTGAAGTTATCGAATGCAATGACCTTGTCAAAAAACATCAGGTCAACATCTTTGAACCCTTCCGTATCTCCCGGTATAAGCTTGAGTGTAGGCTCAGAATATTTTATGTAGTCATAGGAAAAATAGCCGACAAGACCTCCTGTAAAAGAGGGGAGGTAGCTTAACTTCGGACTCTTGTATTTATCCAGCACCCGGCGTATGAATCTTTCCGGATCATTTGTATCAAATGAATGAGCCCCAATATTCATGTGGCCGTCAACACAAGTAATTTCAAATTTCGGGTCATATCCAAGAAACGTATACCGTCCCCACCGTTCGTCTCCCCCAACTGACTCAAGCATGTAGCAGTGGCTTGAGACGTTCCTGAGCACCTTGAGCACCTCTATTGGCGTTTTGATGTCGGACATTATTTCCAAACTGACCGGGACGACACTGTACATCCCTGTTGCCGCCAGTTTTCTTACTTCATCGATTCCTGGTCTGATCATAACTTCCCCTCCTTTTGACAATAAAAAAGCCCCTGACAGATCATAAGATCCATCAAGGACGAATAAGTAATACTATCCGCGGTGCCACCTTGTTTTACGGCTATGCCGTACTCTTAGCAGGATACCAACATATCCCCGGCAACTTACGTATGCCCTCACGTCACAGAATACTCAGCTTTCGCTTTTGACTGCGCCCTCTGCGGTCCATTTGATGGTCTGTTTTCCGCCCGAATCTCAGCACCTCGGACTCTCTGTAGGATCATTGTCACCTTTATCTCCGCATCATCGGTTTGTTTTATAATAATTCCGGACAATTTATCTTACTTCTTACTATTTGTCAAGAGTAATATGGAAATTTTGCAACGGTTAAATTCATAAATATAAGAAAACGGCATAGCCCGAAGCCATACCGTTTCCAAAAATTTAATAAACCTCTATTTTTGTGTTAGAAATACAGTTTTATATTTCACGGTTCTTAGTAAGCCTTTGCAAAGATGGCTTTACGGGCCCCTTCTTTTCCGGTGTAGAAGCATTTGCCCCGTTCTTCGGAGTATTCAAGCGGGTAGCATCTGGGAGTGGCCCCTGTTGCTTCCTTGATGGCCTTTTCGTCTTCTTTGCTTCCGTCAAAAAATACTTCGACAAATCCGCCCTTATTCTCAATAACTTCCCTGAATTGAGTCATGTCAGCTGCCTGATATGTGTTCTCTTTCCTGAACTCCAGCGCCCTGTCAAATAGGTTCTTCTGTATCTCGTCAAGGAGTTCAGGGATGCGTTTTTCGAGTTCTTCCCAGCCGATCTCCATCTTCTCACCGGTGTCTCTTCTCACGACTTTGACCCCGGCAGCTGCAAATTCCTTTTCTCCAAGCTCCAGGCGAAGAGGGACACCCTTCTGAAGATGGAAGAAGAACCTGTCGCCCGGGCGAAGATGCTGCTGTGTGTCCACCTGCACGAAACGTCCGCATAGAGTCTTGTTCAGTACTGCCTGAAGCTCTTTTGCCTTAGGCACTATTTCTTCGTCAAATTTGGCTGCATCTGTTGAGATCGGTATTATGACAGCCTTTGTCGGAGCTACCCTTGGCGGCAGTACAAGCCCGTCGTTGTCCGAATGGGTCATGATAAGGGCTCCTATAAGGCGCATCGATACACCCCAGCTTGTCGTATGGGCAAAATCCATCTCCCCGTTTTTGTTCTGGAATTTAATGTCAAAAGCTTTGGCGAAATTCTGACCCAGATAGTGGCTCGTCCCGGCCTGAAGCGCTTTTTTGTCGCTCATCATCGTCTCGCAGGTGTAGGTGTTGTCTGCACCCGGGAAACGCTCTCCCTCTGTTTTTTCTCCGGGGAGTACAGGGAGTGCGAGTTCATCTACCATAATCCTTCTGTAGACCTCGAGCATGAGGAGTGTCTCTTCCACTGCCTCTTCTTTTGTTGCATGAGCCGTATGGCCTTCCTGCCAGAGGAACTCAGAAGTACGGAGGAAAAGCCTTGGCCTTTTCTCCCAGCGCATGACGTTGCACCACTGGTTGATCAATATTGGCAGATCACGCCAGGACTGGACCCATTTGCTGTACATATGTCCTATTACTGTTTCCGAAGTAGGCCTTATTATCAGGGGCTCTTCAAGCTCTTCTCCCCCTGCGTGAGTAACGACCGCGCACTCGGGAGCAAAACCCTCAACATGTTCCGCCTCTTTCTCCAGGAAAGACTTGGGGATCAGGAGAGGAAACGATGCATTTACATGTCCGGTTTCTTTAAAAGCCTCGTCAAAATGCTTCTGGATGAGTTCCCATACTGAGTAACCGGTAGGTCGGACGACCATACATCCGCGCACCGGCGCATAATCCGCCAGCTCTGCAACACGTATTACGTCAAGATACCACTGTGAAAAATCCTGTTCTTTGGGTGTAATGTTCTTAGCCATCCGGTTACCTCCATTGTTGATACTTTGATAAATATTATCACTCGGCGCTTTGCTGTGCAGGTTATTGTAACATTTATCTCTACATTTAGAGCAAATTAATTTGCAATATTATACTTCCCTTGACAATTTACCATTTTATCGTATTCTTAGAGCGTACATTGCAAGTATTTAGCACATTACTATAGGGAGGGCATGATCATGGCTTTAGAGTGGAAAGATGAGTTTACCGATCAGCTTTGTGACTCGATTGTGGCCATTACTGACAGGGAAGAAGCTTACCGTTTCCTGGAGGATGTCGCCACTTTTTCAGAGATTAGAGCATTTGCACAGAGACTTCAGGTAGCAAGCCTGCTTCTCAAAGGAATGTCATATCCGCAGATCGTTCAGGCCACGGGAGCAAGCACTGCGACTATAAGCAGGGTCAAAAAATTTGTTGAGTACGGCTCAGACGGTTATAGGGATGTCCTTGCGAAACTGTCGGGCGACAAAAAAGAGGAAGAAAAGAAGAAGAAAAAATAATAATAACCGATTTTCATGACACACAACCCGCATTTTTGTGTTTGTATATCAGACACAGGATCTGTGGGTTTTTTATTTATCCGGCCGGGGCTGAATAAAGAGTCCAGCCTTACTTTATTATCGCCCAGGCAGCAAGGTCGTCTATATCCCTGGGAGGAGTCCTCAGTGATACCGGTATCAGCTTCCACAGTCCTTTTGGCTGATGTAGTTTCCAGTAGAGCTCTCGTCCTTTAAGAGTGGTGCCGTATTCGTCCGTTATCTCGAGATCGCAGATCCCTCTCAGAAGATCATGCAGTTCTTCAGAAGAGGTGCCGTTTCCAAGGCAGATCTTTTCAAGCGTTTTGCCTTCCATAGATTTCAGATCTCCCTCTTTTTTCCATACATCAAGAAGTTCCCAGTTACTCTCCTTAAGTGACAACAATAATACTTCCTCTGAGGATTTTGGGATTATCGCAGAAAACAGGAGTCTGCCTTCTTCTGAAAAGGCGACGCCTATCTTATAACGGCCCGGATCTATCCCGCACTTAATCCAGATCACCCCTCTCGACAGATTCCCATCTTGGATACATCCACATCCACTGGTCAGGGTATTTCCTGATCCACTCGGAGATGACCTCGTTGCAGTCGTCTATGCTACTTTGAAGGTCTTTGCCGTAAGGTTTGCCGTCTCTGCCTTTGAGGGCAGGAAGAAAGTGCAGTTCAAGCTTTTGCGTGTCAAGCCATCTGACGCAGTATGCAGGTACGACAGCGCATCCGAGCTTGTCGGCAAGTTTTGCCATGCCGATCGGCGTACTTGCGGGGTATCCAAGGAACGGTGAGACTATGCCTGCTTTTTTGGCATCCTGATCCACAGGTACTGCAATTATTTCCCCAGCCTGAAGCGCCTTTATCATTGCCTTAAGATCTGAAGCCTTGCCAAGTGCCTTCATCCCTCCGGCCTTTCTTAATTCCATTATAAGTTCGGTGATCCTCTCATCCCTTTGATCAGTCCCCAGGCCGTTCATCGGGTATCCGTGCTGTGCGCACCAGGCCCCGGCGTATTCCCAGTTCCCGATGTGGGCGGTAACTACAAATACTCCCTTTCCGGCTTCATAAGCCTCACGTAGGTTTTCTTCCCCGTTGACTGTGACTATTTCATGAAGTTTATGAGCCATTACAGGGATCCTTATAAACTCAGCAGTTGATTTGCCGAAATTTCTGTATGCCCCTTTTACAATGCGGGAAGCCTCTTTGCGCGGTATATCCAGCACCCTGGCACAACGGTCCGTCGCCTCTCTCAGTTTATTTCGTGTGAATAGTGGTATCAGGGAGCCGACAAAACCGCCAAGCATGACTGCTGCAGGGTGTGGAAGCACCACAACTATTTTCCTGAATGCGGTAAGAATGGACCAGATAAAGGACTGTTTGTTATTCATTGTTCCAACCTTTCCTGAAAAAATAAAACTTTATAAAAACAACTTATATATTTCTATCAATATCTGACTATGATATTGGCAATTATAGGTACTACGATAAGTACTGTAACTATTCTGCATATGTTGAAAAGGACAGAGATCGTAGGATCAGCCCCTATATCGACCGCAACTACCGCGATGCCGGTAAGGCCTCCGGGAGTTGTCGCAAAAAGCGAAGTCAGAAAATCCATTTTACACACCTTTGAAAAGATCCAGGCCAGCCCCAAAGTGAATATGAGAAGGGAAAAACTATAGGCAACAGCAGCCGGCAGATATCTGGGAATCTCTGCAATTGATGAGAAATCGCTGCCTCTCACAAGGACATAGGCGACCAGGGCCTGCGAAGTGTATGAGAGCCAATCTATCCTGGGATCAAGCCCCATGTTCATTACTGCTTTGACGACAAGACCGACAAGAAGTCCGCCCACCATTGCGCCTGCAGGAAATCCCGACTTATGGCCTATGGCGCTTCCGCCCAGAACAGCAAATAGTACAATGTAATTTGGATTCACAGACCACCCTCCGTTTCTGACACCAAGTATACAATAAAAAAGCGACCCCATCCAAATCAGGGGACGCTTTTAAAAGGAGAAAGAAAGCTCTATATTGCCAGCTCAAGTTCCTCTTTTTTAGAAGTCTTTTTGAGATAGAACATTATTGCAATTATCACGACAGTGGCTCCAAGGCTCAGAGCCATGTTATGGTGGATCGCTAGTAATGCAGCGATACCGATGATGACCCGCTCAAACTTGTTGAGGAAACGGAACATCCATCCTTCAAGAGCTCCGGCAAGCACTATGACTCCGAGAAGAGCCGAAACAACCAGAATAAACAGCTCGTAAGGTACGACATTCTGCAGCAAAAGCATTGGATTATATACGAACATGTACGGCATGAGATAGGAAGTCAAAGCTATCTTTGTTGCCGTAAAGCCCGTCTTGGCAGGGCTCGCTCCGGCTATGCCCGCTCCGGTAAATGCTGCAAGGCAAACAGGAGGAGTGAGGTCCGCCATTATGCCGAAGTAGAAAACAAAAAGGTGCGCTGCCAGCGGAAGCACATTCATGCCTATAAGTGCCGGTGCAATTATAGTGCTGCATACGATGTAGTTTGCAGTCGTCGGAAGCCCCATGCCAAGCACTATGCATGCGACCATAGCCATCATCAAGGTCAGGATAAGGTTGCCTCCCGATATGTCGATTATGTTGTTCGAGATCGTAAGACCAAGCGATGTCAGTGAAGAAGTACCTACGATGAATCCTACCAGTGCACACGCAAGGGCTACTCCAAGGGCTCCTCTGGCTCCCTCTTCCAGTGCTTTGATAATGTCAAGGATGCTCATCCTGGTCTTCTGTTTCAGAGAGCTTACGATTATTACCGATACGACGCCTATGAATCCGGCGCGCAGAGGCGTGTACTTCATCAAAAGTGTGGCTATTATTACGATGACGGGGATCAGAAGGTGTCCATCAGTTCTCATTACCTCTCTGAGGACAGGAAGCTGGTCCTTGGGAAGTCCTTTGAGCTTCTGTTTTCTGGCACGGACATGGACATTTGTAAAAATAGCTGTGTAGTAGACTAATGCAGGGATTATTGCCGCTGCAGCAATGGAAAGGTAGGAAACACCGAGGAATTCACTCATTATGAAGGCGCCTGCCCCCATTATTGGCGGCATTAGCTGTCCTCCAGTTGAAGCACAGGCTTCAACTGCTCCGGCATAATGAGGCTGGTATCCGACCTTTTTCATAAGAGGGATCGTGAAGGTCCCTGTAGTTGCAACGTTTGCTACCGATGATCCGTTGATCGTCCCCAGAAGTCCAGATGCAACTACTGCGACCTTCGCGGGACCACCGGGCTTGCCGCCTGCTATAGCGAGTGCAAGTTCATTAAAGAATCTGGCTCCTCCGCTACGCGAGAGGAATGCTCCGAAGATTATGAAGACGATGACGAATGTGGCTGATACTCCGAGAGCCAGTCCGAATATGCCTTCAGGGGTCAGGTACATGTGCTGGATGATCCTGCTGACAGAGTATCCCCTTATCTGGAACATACCCGGAGCAAGATATCCGAAGTAGCAGTACGCAAGGAATACCAGACTCATGCACGGAAGTACATTTCCAACGACCCTGCGGCCGGCTTCCAGAACAAGAATGATCGCTGCAATACCGAGCCATATTTCATATGGGAGAGGCTCCGCACCGCGGCGGGCGATCTCGTTGAAAAAGAAGATTATGTATCCGATAACTCCTCCGGCCAAGACGGCAAGTACCCAGTCATAGATCGGAGTCGATGTTTTCGATCCTTTTCTTCTTGCCGGAAAAAGAATGTAGACCGCAACTATTGCGAATGTAAGGTGTACCGCCCTCTGTATAGTTATGGGCATTGACGCTATACCGGCAGTATAAAGGTGGAAAAGGGACATACAGCAAAGCCACGCGGTGATAAATTTGCCCTGGAAACCGGTCAGCCTCCTATAGCGGCTTTCAGCATCATATTTTTCTATAAGTTCGTTTACCTGTGATTCATCAATGGCTACATCGTCCAGAATGTTATGTTTTTCACCACTGTTCTTAATTATTTCATCGCTCATAAATACTGCCTCCTGCTGATAAATACTGTGGGGGCAGTATATGCCCCCACTATGAAAAACTATATTGCGCTTTGCTTACTTAACAGCGCCGATCTCTTTGTAGTACTTCAGTGCACCCTTGTGGAGGGGAACCTGGATATACTTCAGGTTCTCCGGTGACATGGAAGCTAGCCTTGTAGAGATATTGAGGATATCCTGCTTGTGCTCGTAGAGAGCCTTTGTCATTTTGTAAGCATCCTCTTCACCAAGTTTTTCTGTGGTTATGAGAACGTTCCAGCTTGCCATTGCCTTAACGGGCTTTGTCTGGTCCTTGTATGTGTTTGCGGGGATATCGAAGGGCAGGTAGTAGGGAAGTTCTTTGCCCAGCTTGGCTATAACATCTGCAGGAATGTCACGGAATTCAGCTGTGCCAAGGGTGGTGATCTCAACGACTCCGGCGATACCGAGGGCACCTACCGTAAGGGCTGCGTCGATGTTTTTGTCAGCAAATGCTCCGGCTGTGTCTGAAAGCCCGAGGTTTTCCGCCCTGATGTCCTTATCGGGGTCAATTCCGGCAACTTTCAGAAGTGTGCGAACTGTTACTTCTGTTCCGCTTCCTACTGCTCCGACAGAGACTCTCTTTCCCTTAAGATCCTGGATAGTCTTGATGCTGCTGCCCTTTGCTACGAGGAAGTGGATAGGTTCGGCGTAGAGGGGTACAAGTCCGCGAAGTTCCTTCATAGGCTTGCCTTCAAATGTGCCCTTGCCTTCATATGCAAAGAAATAGAGACCGTCTGCAAAAATTACTTCTGCTTCGCCCTTGCCAAGGAGAGCAAGGTTCTGTGCTGTTCCGCCCGTTGACTGCGCGTTTGCCTTCATTCCTGGGATAGCGCTGTTCCAAACTTTTGCCATCCCCGCGCCGACCGGATAATAAGTTCCGCCTGTAGAGCCTGTTCCTATATTGATGAATGTTGCTGCTGACGCGGCTCCGGCGAATACAAGGATCATCGCGATTACGATAAAGAATCTTGCTGTCTTTGTCATACAAAAAGCACCTCCATAATATTTTTCCGTGCATGATGGTGAAATGATTTTATAGATGAGAAAATATTTTTTCCCAACAAGCACGGATACGCAATTCTACCAAACATGTTTAATAAACACAATGGTAAAAATTATTTTCTTATTTATTTCAGTGGTACGGACCAGTGAAAGCACTATAATTAAATGTAAATATAAATTTTTCCTTACAATCATTTCTGAAATATTGATATTTAGAAATATTAGATTGAAGTTATTACATTATTTAAGTGTATTTATATATATTTTCTATTTAACCATGTAACTAAAATTCATGCGAATATTCTTTTATCTTATCTTTAGATATTCGCCTGGATCAATTTCACTGCCGCTTCCGGTCCCGACACATATAGATCTCCGCCGTGACTGTCGGCAAGCACCACCAGTGGCATCTTCTCAATACCAAGGCGCAGGACTGCCTCGGGACCAAGCTCTCCATAGGCGACCATTTCAACAGATACCACAGAGCGGGAAAGAAGCACCGCTGTGCCTCCTGTCGCTCCGAAATATACGGCACGGTGCTTTTTTATTGCTTCCAGTACTTCAGCGCTTCTTTTCCCTTTACCTATCATTCCCCTGAGTCCTCTCTCAAGGAGAAAAGGAGTGTAGGGATCCATCCTTCCGCTGGTCGTCGGTCCGATCGGGCCGATCACTTCACCCGGAGGGGTGGGAGCAGGTCCGGCGTAAAAAATGATCTCACCTTTTATGGGAAAGGGTTCTTTTTCACCCGACGAGATGCTCTCTGTCAGCCTCTTGTGTGCTGCATCGCGCGCGATCAGAATACTGCCGGACAGGGTGACTATGTCGCCCGCCCTGAGTTCGGTCACATCTTCTTCCGACAGCGGTGTGTTAAGCTGCTTAATCATTTAATAGCCTCCCCTCAATAGTTCCTTCTGCATGCCGCAGGGCGTGGCAGCAAATATTTACAGCAAGGGGCATGCCTGCTATGTGAGTAGGCAGTGTTTCAATGTGAGCATCAAGTACAGTAGTTACTCCCCCGTATCCACCGGGGCCGATACCAAGTTCATTAGCTCTATTTATGATTTCCGTTTCCATTGCAGCATACTCTGGGATGTGATGTCTGACACCTTCCGGTTTAAGAAGAGCTTTTTTTGCTGCAAGTGCAACAGTTTCAAAGTTGCCGCCGATCCCAATGCCAAGGACAATGGGCGGACATGGATTGGGCCCTGCGATCTTTACTGTCTCAACGACCGACCTGATGACGCACTCTGCTCCGTCTGCAGGCTTAAGCATATATATCCTGCTCATATTTTCACTGCCCATGCCCTTAGGGCTAACTGTTATCCTGATGTCACTGCCTGTGCAGATTTTCCAATGTATGACAGCAGGTGTGTTGTCTCCACTGTTTTCCCTTCTGAAGAGAGGGTCTTTGACAACTGATTTACGAAGATATCCGTCTATATAGGCTCTCCTCACTCCCTCGTTGACTGCATCCTCTATGCTTCCGCCTAAAACGTGAAGATCCTGACCTATTTCAATAAAGACAACGGCAAGACCGCAGTCCTGACATATCGGCATCTTTTTTTTCGCAGCAAGTTCGGCGTTTTCCAGAATATCGGAGAAAGCCTGCTTTGCAAGAGATATTTTTTCTCTATCCCTTGCATCCCTTATGATATTTTTAAGCCCTTCAGGCAGTATCCTGTTTGCTTTGAGTGATAGTTCATAAACCATTTCTGTTATCTCATGAGCTTCTATTTCATATCTTTTGTACATCTTGCTCCTCCTTTATAATTTCTGTCAGACAGCAAAAAATATACACCTTGGTTCCCGTATGCTTTTGATCGCACAACGGGATACAGATGAGATAGCGAAAAATAATGTCGGTCAGGCCTGATGAAAAATTGATTATATTATACGGCGTTTTCTAAGTTCAAAGTACAGGTGGGTAACTGCAGCCATATTTAGAACAACAATAACAGCAAGACTTGTCTGATAGCCCTCTGCTGAGAAGCGTCCATCAACAACAGGGTAAAAGTCAAGAACTACGCCAATGAACCATTGGAATATGAATGACATGAGGAAAATCGTGAAATTTAGAAGGGAGAGTGCCCTGCCCACTTCACTGCTCGCGTAAAACTTCTGCATGATGGGGAAAGCAATCATCGTCATATTTGCAAAAAACATAACAAGTACCCAAAAAAAGGAGGCAGAGCTATCATTCTTGGTCATTATAATTCCCAAGAAAATCGTAAGTCCAGCCCCAAAAATCAAATATAATTTTTCCATAGAAAACATCTTTGTCTTTATCGATAAGTCCGCGATAATACCGTTAAGAAAATAACCGAGCGCTGCTCCTGTAAAGGCATATAACATATACATCCCGACAGCAATTTCATCAAATTTTGCCACATCACGCATCCAAGGTCCCACCCATAGATAAAGATAAGAAAACATTACTGCCTGAGATGTGATTATAACTGGTGCTACCATCCAGAAACGGCTTTCTATACAAAAACTCAACATCGCTCTAAACGACTTGATTATTTCAGTATTCGATGTGCGTTTAATATTCAAATTGCTTTTGGGAACAAGAAGATAGAGAAGTACCAAAGTGACAAACGTTAAAATAGCAAGGAATATGAATATATATCGCCATTCAATTATTTCAAAAGCATAAGCGAGCGGCCTTGTTGCAAACATGCCTCCAATCCCGCCGGTAAGGCTCTGGAAACTATATAATAAAGGAAGCTTTTTTGCTGGCATCCATTGTGAAAAGGTTTTAAACGCGGCCATAAGGCATCCTGCCATTCCTATACCCAGAAATATTTTTGATATAACAAGCATTGCATATGATTCTGCACCAGCAAATATAAGAGTGCCTATCACAGCAAGAATGAGCAATGGAATCAGTGTTTCACGTCCACCGTATAGATCAAGCAATACTCCAACGGGGAACTGTGCTATTCCAAATGCAGCAAGATATACTGAGGACATAAACCCAAGATCGGTCGGAGACAAGGCAAATGTTTCAATCAGGATCGGAGACATTATTGAGTTAGCGCTTCCCAACAATACCGATAAAAAATATGCCAAGCCAAAGGGGATAAATATTTTGAAACAAAGTATTCTATCAAATTTTTCATTCCCACTCACCAATAGAACCAACTCAATCTTCAGTGCGATTTTTTCTTTAATCAATCAAGACATATTATCATATTATTACGTTTAATTCTTTGTACATTAAGCGTCAAATATCTAGGTTCCTAGATGTTACCTAGGTCAAGATATTTGACGCCTCCAGAAAGAATTGCAAATATATTCAATAATTCATATCAAAAAACAAATAAACTCTTGCATAATAAATCTTTGGGTGCTTGATTTACACAAAGCTAATAATTTAATTTTGATTTTCGTCTTCAAAGAAAAATCTACAGACCTTTTGTCTTAGCAGATTTCAACTTTGACATAAGTTGGTTAACTCAAGCAAATAAATTAACCTCTCATCAACGCAGGCAACCAAAGAGATAATTGAGGAATATAAGTAATCAACAACATTGAGATGATCCCCAAAAAGACAAAGGGGACAACCGCCCTTGCAATCGTGGAAAACGATTCTTTAAATACGCCCATCCCTACAAAAATATTCAGGCCAAAAGGCGGGCTGTACATCCCTAGAGCGCCTGATACTGTCATAAGCATTCCTAGATGAATAGGGCTGTAGCCCATCTGCAGGAAAATTGGCATGAACAGAGGCGTAAGCAAAAGTACGAACGGCACCGCATCCATGAACATTCCCGCAAGAACTAGGATTATATTCATTATCAAAAGAACTATCCAAGGATAAGAAAGGAATGCACTTATGAAATTTAAAAAAATCTCTTGCACCTGGTTCACTGTCAAAACCCATGAAAGGGTGCTTGCAGCTGAAACTAATATCATTACTTGTGCTGTTGTCAGGGCTGATTTCAGACAGGTTAGGTAAAGCTCTTTTAATGACATTTCTTTATATATAAACATCGACACTAAAATCGCATAGACCGCTGCAACAGTAGACGCTTCTGTAGGTGTGAATACCCCTCCATAAATACCGCCAAGAATAATAATTGGAACCCCGAGGGCCCATATACATTCAGTCAAGGCCTTAACTTTGTCTTTTGCAGAATAGTTCTTTTCTGATCTGATGTTGTGCTTTCTTGCAAAATAATAGCAATATGCAATAAATATTAATCCCATGATAATGCCGGGGATTATTCCTGCGATAAATAGATCTCCCACTGAACATCCTGCTGTTGAGGCAAATACTATCATAGTAATACTTGGAGGAATTACTATAGCCAAAGAGGAGGCTGAACAAACTGTCCCTGCAGCAAAGTGCTTTGGATATCCATTTTTCAGTAGCATCGGATAAGTAATTCCACCAATAGCACAAACTGTAGCCGGAGACGACCCTGACAGAGCTCCGAAAACCAGACATGCTACAACTGTGGCGGTTGCCGTTCCACCATAGAAACGACCAAGAAATACCTCCGCTAGATTAATAATACGCTTTGACATTCCACCTCGTCCCATAACGTCAGCAGCAAGGATGAAAAAGGGTATTGCCATCAAAGAAAAACGATCTATGCCGCCAAAAAAACGTTGGATCATCACCATGCCATCATAACCACTTGCGATAATATTCACAAATGAAGGCAATGAAAGCGCGATGTAAATCGGGGTGCCCATTGCAAAAAAGAGGATTAGCAAACCTAAAAGCATGCCAAGCATTGTTAAAGGACCTCCTCTTCTTTTACGTCACAAAAATGTTGAAGTTCAACGTCTATTTCTGATGGCTTCTCTGATACATCGTTTTTCCTCTTAAGTAATATCTCTAAGAATTCAATTGCAAGGAGCATTGAGGCTGATGGGATAGCAATATAAGGTATTACCATAGGTATCATCATTGCCGGACTTAATTGGCCTCTTTCCATAACAAAGGATACCAATTGAAAACCATAATATGACAATGCTAACGAGAAAAAAAATCCAATCATTGAATTCGCTTTACTTAGATACCATTTTGTATTTTCGCTTACTTTTTCAACCAATGCATCCATACTAATATGTAGCCCTAGGGGAAGGCATGCTACAGCTCCAAAAAATGTTACGTATACTATTGTATAATTGGCAAGTTCTTCTGCCCATTTCAAAGAAAATCCAAAAATATATCTAGCAATGACATTGAAGCAAAGTATAAGAGTAATACTCAAAAGTGCCATCGCTACTATCGGCTTAATCATTTTCTCGATGGTTCTGTTAAATTTAGAAATGATAGTAATAATTGAAATCACCTACTCACTTTCGATAAAAGTGTTATTATGCGGCGACAAATTATGAATCTTAGGCGCCGCATAATAACGGAATTTCTTAGTGTATTTTAGCGATAGTCTCGTCAAGTTCCTTAAGAAGTTCTTTTCCTCTATTATCAAGCATTTTCATGAGAGCTGCCCTGGTTTTGTCTTTAATTGCATCTGCAATTTCAGCTTTTTGCTTTTCTGTCATGTGCACAATTTTAATTCCAGCCTTTTCCATATGAGGAACGAATTCTTTAAATTCAAGATCAAGCTGATGTTTTCTTAGGAAAAGTGACGCTTCGTCACTAGCTTCCTGGAGTGCTGTCTGATATTCCTTCGGTAATGATTCATACCACTTTTTGTTTACAGCCATAACCAAAGGCAGATATGCATGGTCAGAAATTGCCAGACATTTCTGTACTTCATAAAACTTCATTTCATAAATGGAAGCAAGCGGATTTTCCTGCCCATTTACAACCCCCTGTTGCAGAGCATTGTATAGTTCATGGTAATTTAGGGGGATGGCTGAAGCTCCCATTGCCTCATACTGAGCTATTAGAATGGGGTTTTCCATAACTCTGATTTTTTTCCCTTTGAAAGAGGAAAGACCTGCTATCTCGGAATCCATTGTGAACTGCTTAAATCCACTATCCCACCAGCTCAACCCAATAAGACCATTATCTTCCAAAGTCTTTAGCAGATGTTTGCCGAACGGGCTGTCAATTACCTTGTAGCATGCATCTCTAGATGGGAATAAGAATGGAAGGTCAAGAATACTTACGGATGGTTCAAAACCAGAAAGATTTGAGCTCGTTGTAAGCGTGGCTTCTTCAGTCCCCATCTGTGTAGCTTCAATCATTTCTCTGGCAGATCCCAGCTGTGATGACGGGAAGATCTTTACCTGGATTCCTCCTTTTGTTTTTTTCTCTACAAGCTCCTTAAATCTTTCCATTCCAACCATCTTAGGGCTTGCCGGGGGCTCAATCGTTCCAAGTTTCATGGTGTAGGTTTTTGCTGATGCTTTACCGACAAAAGTCATACTTCCACAGAACATGCATGTAAAAACAAAGAACCCTAAGAGCGTTACGACGAAAAACTTCTTATTGATCGACATTTAAAGCACTCCTTCCATTATTAAACAATATTTTTATTGGCAAAAATAATAACGCCTCTTAACTAAATTTAAATAGTTTTTCGGGTGACACCCCCTCTTTTTCAACTGAGAAATATTTCAAAGATTGGCCTATAGTTTGCTTTTAGCTACTTCTGTCAGGTGAAACTTCAGAAGCTTTCTTCCTGCCAGAATAAAACAAACTAATGCTTTTCCTTCAGCGCGGTTAGTATCTTTTCAGGTTTAGCCGGCAATGTGTTGATCCATATTCCGCATGCATCGTTGATAGCTGCCATGATTGCAGGTGCCATTGGAAAGTGCGCAGCTTCACCCATGCCGATAGCACCAAAAGGACCGGGGCCTTGAGGGATCTCAACAAAATAGGTTTTCATTGTTGGAACATCAGTTGAACGAGGGATCTTATACTGTTTAAAACTAGTAGTTTGACCATTCGGCAAGAATTCTTCAGTTAATGCGTAAGCAACTCCCTGGGCTACGCCGCCTTCCATCTGACCTTCCATTGCGAGCCTGTTGATCGCCTTTCCAGCCTGGAATGCCAACGCTGCGTCAAGTACTTTTACTTCTCCTGTTTTAGTATTAACTTCAACTTCAACTTCACATGCTCCATATGTAAATACAACATACAACTTACCCTGGCCCGTCGCTTGGTCAAGTCCATCGAGAGGCACTACAAATTCACCTTCTCCTCTGATTTCATAACCTCGACTGACGAGTTCCTGGGCACTAATTTTGTTTTCGGGTTCAGACTTTACAAAAACTACCCCCTGTGATGTTACAAGGTCTTCAACAGAAACACTTAGCTCTTTTGATGCTGCCTCAAACATCTTCTTTTTAAGGTCTTTGGCCGCCAGAAGAGTCGCATTTCCTGTGTAGAATGTATGTTTGCTTGCACAAGTCAGATCTGAATCAGGTGTCAGCAACGAATCTGCAGCCATAACTTTAATACGGTCAAGGTCTAGATCTAGTTCTTCCGCTGCTATAAGAGCCATAACTGTATTTGAACCCTGACCAATCTCAGCAGCTCCTTCTCTTAAATCAAGAGTTCCGTCTGACGTAAAAGTCATGTTTGCTCTAGATAGGTTTAAGAGCCCTGTCTTACCTATTCCGTACCAAGTTGTGGCAAATCCTACCCCTCTTTTTATATGGGAAGGAAGTTTTGCCAGTTCTTCAGGGGATGTCTTTTTATCACTTTTGTTTTTCCAGTGTTCATCAATTTTGTCAATTACTTCTTTGTAACCAGGTTCATCTTCGATGAGCTGCCCTGTTGCAGTAATTGTGCCCTTTTTAAATCCGTTTTTCCTTGCAAAATCAAACACACTCATTCCAAGTTTTTTGCAAATTTTATTGATCTGCATTTCTACTGAATAGCACATTTGAGAAACTCCGAAACCTCGCATTGCTGAATTAGGTGTGTTGTTGGTAAGGATTGTCTTACCATGAACCAATACATTGGGAAACTCATATGGACCATAAGAGTGAACTATCGCTCTCATGAGAACACCAGGACTTGCCAGTGCATATGCTCCTGAATCAGTTACAATCTCAGCATAATGTGCCACTACAGTGCCATCCTTTTTTACGCCGGTCTTCATATGCATCCAGAAAGGATGACGCTTACAGTTTCCTATAAAGTTTTCTTCCGTTGTGAATTGGAGTTTTACCGGCACTTTAGCCTTGTATACTGCGATCCCTATCAAAAGTTGAATAAACGGATCGATCCTTGCTCCAAAACCACCACCAGTACCGTCTTCGACAACTCGAACTTCTTCTGTACCAAGGCCAAGGACTCTTGCAACTTCATCCCTGTGGTAATGGGGTGCCTGACCGCAGCTCCATATAGAGACTCTGCCATCATCGTCAATAAACCCGACACCACATTCTGGATCCAGATATCCATGACAGTTAGCAGGTGTGTAGTAATCATGCTCTTCTATAATATCAGCTTCTGCAAAACCTTTTTCTATATCACCCTGCTTAAGATCCTGCCACCAAAGAAGGTTCCCTGGGAACTGATCTTCCTGGACCTCTGGTGCTCCTTGTTTTTGGGCTTCAAAGGGATCAAATACTGCAGGAAGCTCTTCGTAATCAACTTTAATTTTTGAAAGTGCTTCAGCTGCAATATCTTCAGTTTTCGCAACTACTATCGCCACAGGCTCTCCCCAATAACGTACCTTGTTATCAGCAATAGCCCTATAATCCTGAACAATGTACTTAACACGATTCTCGCCTTTAAGATCTTTCGATGTACATACACAGACCACTCCATGCATAGCTTCAGCTTCTGAAGAATCTATTGATTTTATTATGGCATGTGCATGAGGGCTGCGCAGTACTTTTGCAAAACACATGTTCTCGATATAAATATCTATTCCGTATCTCAGAGAACCTGTTACCTTATCCCAAGAATTTAGCTGAGGTATGTAGTCACCTAAACGGTAATCTTTCAGTGGCTTCATTTTTAGTACATCCGGGTTCTTCATTGCTTCAGCAGCCATCATTACGGCATCAATTATCTTTTCGTATCCGGTACAGCGGCATAGGTTTCTCTTAAGCATTTTCCGAACTTCATCACGAGTTGGATTAGGATTCTTATCTAATATGTATTTAGCGTTTAAAATCATTCCTGGCGTACAAAATCCACATTGTGACGCTCCCGCCTTAACAAATGCAACCTGTATAGGGTCAGGACTATTTTGAGTACCTACACCCTCTATTGTTGTAATATTCTTCCCGGCAACC
Source organism: Synergistaceae bacterium (assembly GCA_050175815.1). GTDB lineage: Bacteria > Synergistota > Synergistia > Synergistales > Synergistaceae > Caenicola. The sequence goes on along the minus strand of JBFXIQ010000002.1, from coordinate 51,815 downwards.
TTATGTACAGGGATTTTACAAGAGTTTTGGGGAACCCCATCTACAAGGACTGTACAGCTTCCGCAAATTCCCTCCCCGCAACCTTCTTTCGTCCCTAGCAAACGCAACTCATCCCTTATCACTTTCAAGAGTGACTTATTGGGATCCGTTAGCAACTTTACCGGTCTGTCGTTGACTCTAAACTTGATTTCTTGAATAGTCATTTTGATTCCTCCTGTAATTTGTGTTTTACTGACAACCTAAGGTGTTGTCTGTCTTTATAACTAATTACTTATTAGCGATTCTTAATAATTTCTTTTAATACAGCTTCGGGGTTAATTGGAAGAGACCTAAGTCTAACTCCGACTGCATCATATATAGCGTTTGCTATAGCAGGAGCTATAGCAGTTAAAGCTGGTTCACCAAGCCCTTTAGCTCCATATGGACCGTTGGGGTCGTCTGACTCGATAAGCAACGACACCAAGGGTGGCATGTCAGTGGTTCTTGGCATATAGTTATGCTTGAAGCTTTGATTGCAAACAGCCCCTTTCTTTTCGACCATAGATTCCATTACCCCAAATCCGATCCCCATTGCAACGGCTCCGAAGACCTGTCCCTCTGCCATCATTGGATTTATCGCCTTTCCAAGGTCATGCGACGATACTATCTTTAGAAGTTTGACTTCGCCAGTATGCCTGTTTACCGCCACTTCAACAATTTGTGTTACAAATGGATATGCGCAGGATACATTACCTACTTTTGTTTCAGGGTGGACCATACTAACGTTTGGCGGCTGAAAACTGCCGTAACCGATCACAGTTGCTCCTGCTTTTTCATATGAAGCGGCTTCTGCAATCTCTGCAAAACCTATTGATCTTCCATTTTCTGTCCTAAAAAAAGCATCCTTTAACGTTATCTCTGTTGCTTCTACCCCTAATTTTCTTGCAGCAACCTCTGTCATCTTTTTCCTCGCATCAATTGCAGCATTTCTGGCAGCATTTCCGCCCAAAGTCGTTACCCTGTCGCCAAAAGTACCCATGCCATGAGGACATCTCTCGGTATCCATATCCGATACTGAGATCCATTCCATCGGGATTGAAAGTTCTTCAGCAACGATCATTGCAAATACTGTTTTACTGCCCTGTCCCAAATCGACCTCTCCCGGGAAAACGGTTACTTTGCCTTCTTCGTTTATTCTAACTTCGGAAGACGAGCCATCAAAAAACGGCAAAAAGGTCCTGTTTCCGGATACGTGCAAACAGGATGCAATTCCGATTCCATTGGCCCACACATCATCTTTAGTTTTTTTATATAGTTCTTTTTTCGCTCCCCATTCTGCAGCTTCTATACTTTGGCTTATGCAATCACTTAGTCCGCAACTCCCCAAATGCCAGTTGTGCGGAGTCACATCTCCTTTTTCGCTTGCATTTATAAGCCTTATTTCTGCCGGATCTATTCCTAACTTGACAGCTGCCTCATCAACAAGTGTTTCTTGGGCAAAATGACTTTGCGGACATCCAAAACCTCTAAATGCACCGGTTGGCATGTTATTTGTGTAGACAAGAAAACCCTGTGTTTTGATGTTCTTTATCCTGTAAAGGTTGTCATTCCGAGTAGATGCACTAAGAAGTATCCCTGGGCCATAATTCATGTATGCACCGTTATCGGCAATAATTTTCACTTTTTTACCAAGAAAAACACCGTCTTTTGAAACAGCCAGCTGCATTTTTATCTTCATTGGGACTCGGGGAAGAGAGGCTGTCAGTTCATCCTGCCTCGTGTTGACCATCTTGACCGGACGACCACTGAATTTTGACAGTAATGCGCACAAGGGATGTAGTTTATATTCCAATTTACCACCGAAGCCGCCTCCTAATGGAAGTTGAAATACTTTTACCTTATCCTTATCCAGCCCCAGAGCTTTTGCATAGGTCATTCTAGCCAGTACAGGAGACTGCGTTGGAAGCCAAAACGTAACGGTGTCACCTCTCCAATCTGCAACACCTGCGTTCGGTTCAATATACCCATGGTGAACTCTTCCCGTGCTGAACTCGCCTTCTGCGATCACCTCAGCATCTCTAAAAGCCTTTTCAACGTCACCATGATTTATGTTCATTTCTCTGGCTATGTTTGTTCCAAACTGTCCATGTATTACCGGAGCATTTTGTTTCATAGCTTCTTCAGGATCAAATACTGCAGGTAATTCTTCATATTCAACTTTTATCTTTTTTACCGCATCCACGGCAATTTCATGAGATACAGCAGCAACAAGAGCTATTTCATCACCTATATATCTAACTTTTTCTGTAGCAAGAAGCTGCTCATCGAGCCATTTTTCTCCCGCTACGGAATAGTGTGGCAGATTTAAATCCTTACCTGTTAATACTGCTCTAACTCCAGAGATTTGTTTTGCCTTCGAAGTATCTATGTTGGAAATGCGCCCATGAGCAATGGGGCTTCTCAAGACTGCTCCATAAAGCATGCCATGCAGGGCAAAGTCGCTGCCATAAACCAGTTTTCCAGCAACTTTATCTTCAGAATCTATCAATGGGAAAGATTTTCCAATTACGGAGTTCATTTTGATGTTCCTCCTAAATAGAGTTAGCTTATTGACAGCAATCAGATTTTTAACTCAGAAAAAGCTTTTGCAGCCAGCTTAACACCTTTAACAATATTCTCGTATCCGCTACAGCGGCATAAATGACCTACTAACGCCTTTCTGATCTCTTCTTCTGTAGGATCCGGATTTTCAGACAAAAGTCCAAGCGTTGCCATTACCATTCCCGGAGTACAATAACCACACTGAATTGCTCCGGCTTTAATAAATGATTTCTGTATTTCATTCAGTCCATTTTCTTCTGTAAGACCTTCTATAGTTAAAACCTCATGCCCGTCTGCCTGCACAGCAAGCATCATACAGGACAAAACGGCCTTCCCGTCGAACAGCACGGTACATGCCCCACAATCTCCGTTGTCACATCCTTTTTTTGTGCCTGTAAGCTTTACTCTTTCTCTAATAAAATCAAGCAAAGTGGTGTTTTCGTCGCATTCCTCAGAAAATTGATATCCGTTAATTTTAATATTCACCACGTAAGACATCGCCCTTACACCTCCAGTGCCTTGTCCATAGCATCTAAAATCAAAGATGGAGCTACCGTTTTAAGGTATTCTTTTGATAGATAAATGCTTTCTTTAAATACAAATTTATCTACAAGAGAGACTGTTACATCTTCTCTTGATACTCCTCTAAATTTGTATATTGACTTTGTTGCGCCTCCAATAGTGAGATCAAACTTTTCCCCGCCTTTAAAATCTGCAATTACAGAAAAATACGGTAGTCCCATGGATTTTGGATATCTTAGGCACATATAGGCTTTCTTTGATGCCTCTTGCTTGAAAAAGATTTCCGTTAGTATTTCTTTGTTCGTAATATCTATTTTTCCGTCAGGCTTAATAAAATTTTCCATTTGTACTTTACGAGTTCCATCAGAGCTTCTGATCACTGCAACAGCATCATAAGCTGCAAAGGGCAAAAGCAGGTCAGAATATGAAGCATTTTGACAAGGCTTGACTGTTCTGTCTCCTGTCATAGCTTTGCATCCTGGCAAAAAACACGTACCGCAGTTTGCTCTTGCAGCACAAATATTTCCTCCAACTGTAGCCACATTCCTTATCTCAGGTGAACCTATTTCTTGTGCTATTTGAGCTATAAGTGGTGCCGAAGAATGAATAAGATCAGAGTCAATTAAGTCTTTGATTTTTGTCCCTGCGCCGATGTGTATCATATCTGAGTCTTCTTGTATGTAAGAGAAATTCTCTATCTGAGATATGTCGACCATAGTTTTGACAACTGCCATGCCATGTTTTATTTTTAACAGCAAATCAGTACCACCTGCTATTAACTTGCTGTTATCGTTATTTAAAACTGCAAGAGCCTCATCAATAGTTATTACTCTCTTATATGCAAAATTTTTCATCAGAAAACTCCTCCGTTCTATGCTTACGCAATGACATTAACTCGCAGACTGTTAAAGCAAGCGTATATCTTTAAGCACAGGGAATTCTTTTCTTACCCTTAAAAGCTCTCCTCGCGAAATTTCAGCCTTCACAATAGCTTCTTCGTACCCGGTACCTGCAATGACATTGCCCCATGGATCTACTATCTGACTGTGGCCGGCAAGCCTGATGCCTTTGTTTACTCCAGCTGCATTACAGGAAATAAGATAACAAGTATTTTCAAGGGCTCTCGCCTGATTGAGAACATTCCAAGCCTCAAGTCTGGGATACGGCCACCCTGATGTCACCAAAAAATATTCTGCGCCCATCTCCACCGTCATTTTTCTGAAAAGTTCAGGAAACCTCAAATCATAACATGTAGCAAGACCAATTCTCCCAAACTCTGTATCAACAACGGTAATCTTCTCACCCGGAGTCAGGATCTCTGGTTCCCTGCACTTATATGTGAAAAGATGTATCTTCCTGTATTCACCAACATTTTTACCTTCTCTGTCAAAAAGAACACTTGTGTTGTAATATTTATCTCCTTGCTTTTCGACAAAACTTCCGGAGTAAACATAAGCCCCCAGATCTTTGGCCTTGGCTGAAATCGCGGAGACCGTTTCTCCGTCTATAGAAGATTCAGCGTAGTTTTTATAGTTGTCATAATTAAAAAAACCGACGTTCCACAGCTCTGGGAGAATGATAAGATCATCACCTCTGCACTTATCCATCATTGAAAGGACGTGGCTTATCATTTCCTCTTTGTTTCTATCATCTTTAATTTCGAGCTGAACAGATGAAATGTGCATTACATCAACCTCTAATCTCTATTAAATTTCTCTGCAAACAGCCTCTAATACACCACCAGCAATTGCTAATGCTTTATCTGTAATAGAATAACAATGCTCTTTTGCATCTCTTGGATCAACATCGCCAATCTTCATCCCTTTTTTTACATACACTGAAGGATGAATAAAACCCCTGAGGACTCCCGGTATTGCTGCACGAATTTCTTCGCTGCCTATCTTCCCAATAAGATCTCCGGTCTCAACATGATCACCAATCTCTTTTATGTGCTCTATATACCCTTCACAAGGAGCTCTTAATAATCTTTCAATTGAGTAACCCATTTGTATACCGGGGACACCCGTGTCAGGAATAGCTGAACCTTCTGAAATTAATCTGCCTAGATAATGGCCCCTTTTTGTTTCAACTACGTAATGGACATCTTCTTTTGCAACAAAACCGGGGCCAATACCGATCACCAAAGGAGCCATTTTCATATGCGTACCAAGATTTCTTTTTGCCATGATCGAATCTACCAGTAAAAAAGGTTTTATCATCTCTAATGAAAGGGCATCTGGGTCAACGATGATTGAAACTCCTTCATTTAAAAACATTTCGTCCGGAGCATTAATGTGCTGCACTAACATACCGTCAACAGTTATGCTTCCATCAAAAATTGCGGATGCAGCTGAAACTGTCCTGCGAACAACAAGCGGCTTCTGGATTTCAAGACACAAAACTCTAAAACCTGTCCTCCAAAGCCTATAAATTATCCCCGTGGCTAAATCTCCGCCGCCGCGTACAACCGCAACCTTCTCTGAACCAATCACTTTAAAATCATCTCTTTTTATTTTATATTAGCTAAAATCACCAAGGTATATTGGAACTTCACCCTCCATGACTATCGCATCTTTGGGACAAAGGGCAGGGCAAAGTCCGCAGCCGTCGCATTTATTGGGATCGATAAGTGCTTTCTTCTTGCCATCTTTTTCGACCATCTTGATAGCGTCATAGAAACACCAGCTGGGACAAAGTCCGCATCCAATGCACTTGTCTTCTACGACTCTGCTGATGGCCTTATGTTCGCGGTCGACCTTATCCCATGAAATGATCTGCGGAAGCGTAATGCCTCTCAGTTTATTAATGTCATCAATGTTGCGATCAACAAGATATTTTTCTACTCCGTCAAGGAAGACCTTTACCTCGCCAAACTGTTTCGGGCCATACATGATGGCAGTACATGTCTGGACAGTGGTAGCTCCGCACATTATGCACTTGATCACATCTTCCCAACTGAATATCCCGTTCGTTGCAGAGATAGGCATACCGTGTGCCTCTGCTATTTTTGCTATCCATTTAAGCGTAATAGGCCTCATCCAGGGACCTCCCACTCCGGCAAATCCTCCGTGAAGAAGGGGGCGCCCCGTTTCTATGTCTACATCCAGTGCAGAGAATCTGTTGACAACTGTAAAACCGGCCGCTCCGGAAGCTTTACACAGACCCGCAACATCTACGATATTAACTGCTTCACTTGTCAGTTTTACAAAGACAGGGATATTTACGCTGTCACAGACTATCCTGGTTACTTCTGCCGCCGCCTCGGGAGAGTTTCCTAATTCCTGGCCGCTCTTGTATCCAAGATCTTTTGGGTGCGGACAGCCAAAATTCAGCTCAAGCATGGGAAGCCCAATATCTTCCATTCTTTTTGCCAATTCTGTCCAGCTCTCTTTTGAGTTCCCTGAGATGCTTCCTACCAGCGTACAATTTCTTTCGTCACAGGCAGCCTTTGCAGCCTTCATTTCCTGCATCCATTCTTCTATATTATATGTTGCCAAAAATTCGCAGGAATAGTTCGAATAACTATGGGGCCAGCCTTTTTTATTCAGGACTGTAAAACGGGGGGATACGTACTTCTGTGCAAGAGGTTCAGGGCTGAAAGTTTTTGCGATGACTCCGCCTGCTCCCGAATCTGCACTGCGCTTCATGTATTCACCGTTTTTACTCGGAGAAGCAGATGCGATAATCATGGGATTTTTAAATTTAACTCCGCAGTACTCTACGGCAAGATTTGGCTTCATTATTTTTACCTCCGGTTTAATTTAAAAAGTAGGAGAAGACGGGCTTTCAGCCTGCCGTTCTCCTACTTTTGTTTGTCTATCTGGGAGCTCCCAGCTTATTCTTCAAAAGCGTGCACTCAGGGTCGATGGGCTTTGAAGGGTCCTGGTAGCGGATCTCCATAGTTACACATCCGAGAGGGATATCATAGGGTCCATGCTTCATTTCCGGCAAACGGCATCCATAATACCCTGCCTTCATCGTTATATCTTTCTTCTCGTCTTTGAGGAATCCTTCAAGGATGTAGACTTCCTCACAGAAGTCATGAGAAAGAAGATCCGGGACTTTAGTCTGGGGGGGAAACTTCAGAAGCCTTGTGTAGTTTCCGGTCTCGGGATCATATGAAAGAACCTTTTCCATAGTCCCATTGTAGCCACCCTCTACCAGACGCCATTCTCCGTAAAGATCAACATCACAAATTTCATATTCCTGTTTTGCCATTACTGTAAAGCCTCCTTGAATTTTTAGAATCAATATAGTAAAACTGCCTCATGTTGCTATTAAAAATAATGCTTTACTTAGTCCCCTTTGTACCACGATGACTTTGGCTTCAGCTCATAATAATTACGAAGTTTTCGTCCAAGTACCGGATCTTCAAGCTCCACTTCAAAGTATGGGCTGTATTCTGATTTAATGATCGAAGCCACAGTTCCGGAATAAACCACAAGACCCTGAGTATCTTCCGGATCAACAAGAAGTTTTTTTATGCGATCAATGATATCGTTGGCATCAAGCATAGCAGTGAGCGCTGCTTCCTGAAAGAGTGTTCTTACTCCGTCGACCTTGATCCAGCTGCGGAGTATTATGTCATCCCAATGGTCAACAACATCAGAAAGCTTCCAGAGATCTCTGCTGATAGTATTCGGGTATACCTGTTTGGCTTTTGGGATATCAACTGTTTCAAGTTTTCTGTCTGTATGGTCGCTGCCGGTACCGACATAAACTTCTCCGTTGTCAAACAACAGAGCAAACTCCGCTTCGCCTGAATGGTCTGTTTCGTCCAAAACTTCAAAAGAGTTTTCCTGGGTGATCCTCTCTTCAAATTTTGTAAAGTACACAGGCGTTTTATCAGGAGCAGGAATTCCCTCCTCCTTGAGTTCGTCTATATGGGCCTGAACCGCAGCCTGGTCTCTCCCTGTATAACCGGCGTTGATTATATGGACCGGAATAAAATCGATATTTTTTTCACTGCCGTCTTTTTCTTTTACACAAAACTTCATCGGCACTGCACTCTCCCCATCTAAAATTTGATCATAATATGTAAAAACACTTACTTATCATTATGCCATAACAAGTATGACATCCAACTTTCTATTTGGTATGCCAATTATCTCAATTGGATATATAGTTGTCAAGTGGTATTCACAAAAAAATTAGGCAACGAGAAATCTTAATAAGTTTTCTCATTGCCTAAAAATATGGAATTTCTTAAAAAACAAAATATTTTGTTATTTTATTTAAAAATACTTTGTTATGGACGGTAGCATGCGAATAATATCACGCATAGAAATTTTGAAAGCTTATTTGCCTGTATAGCTGCCAGGTTTGCTATTATCTAACCCTTCTGGGATGTCAAGATGTGCAAGAAGCGAAGCAAAACTTTTTTCAAGGTGATTTTTCATTGCTGCCCTGACTTCCTCAGGATCCTTTTTCCATAGGGCATTTACTAGAATTTCGTGCTCCTGTATTACTTCCTTAAACCTATACTCACCCCTTAGTGCCATTAGGCCCATCCTGACAACTTCCTCCTGGATCGTGGCCCAGAACCTTATCAGCCTTTCATTTTGCATACTTTTAATTATCAGACTGTGAGAACTTAGGTCCAAGTTTGTGAAGACATACTGCTCTGTGGTCTTTTTCATCTCATTAAGAATCGAATCAAGCTGCCCGGCAACGACCCGGGGCTCTCCTTCTGTGACTAGCCAGTCAATAGCTGAAAATTCTATGATATTTCGTATCTGGATTATCTCACGAACGTCTGCCGCAGTCACCGGCCTTACCTGCATCTTTTTACCATCACCGGAAATTATCCATAATTCCTGAGAAAGCCTTTGTATGGCCTCTCTCACAGGGGTCCTGCTAACGCCAAGACTTTCTGCCAATTCTCTCTCCCTTAGATATGAACCCGGAGGATATTTTAAAGAAACTATATCTTTTTTTATCGCCTCATAGACTTGAAGTGATAACGGTTTATCTTCCACTATTATTACCTCCCTACAGCATGTTGCATAATTTTACACCATTGGCATACCAAAAGCTAGTTGTCAGTACAATAAGAAATCATTATTTTATTCTAGTCAAGAAAGGCTAATTTCTTAAATGGAAAGCTTAAAATAATATTACTCACAGAGAGAGCATTATAAGTTACCTGGACGTGATGAAAATGAAACAATATGAAAAGAGAGGGGGTACCTAAGGCGCATTCTAGTACGCCGAGTAACCCCTTTGTACTGCTGTGAAGTTAGCGTTGCTTATTGAGATAACGTTCTGAGCGCCGGCAAGAAGCGGCGATAACGATGCAACATGAAGAAAGAGACCGCGTAGGCGTATAAAAAATACGCTGAGCGGCCTCTTTCGAATGTTGTGAAGTTAGCGTTGCTTATTGCCGGCGCTCAGCCTATTGAGTAAGAAGGGTAAGCATAGCTCCCGCAGCAACTGCTGTTCCGATTACTCCTGCAACATTGGGGCCCATTGCGTGCATAAGGATATAGCTTCCGGGGAATTCCTTGGAAACGACCTTCTGGCAGACACGTGCCGCCATCGGAACGGCTGAAACTCCTGCGGCTCCGATGATGGGGTTGATCTTCCCGCCTGATACCACCTTCATGACCTGGCCGAAGAGGACTCCGCCGGCCGTACTGAAGATAAACGCGACAAGTCCAAGTCCTATGATCTTGATCGTCGCAACAGTGAGGAAGGACTCAGCGCTCATAGTTGCACCAACTGATATACCGAGGAATATCGTCGTAGCATTGAGAACCTCGTTCTGTGCAGCAAGCGAAAGACGCTCTGTACATCCGCATTCACGGAGAAGGTTACCGAACATTAGCATCCCGACAAGCGGCACCGACGCGGGAAGAACAAGACCGCAGGCGATCGTCGAAACGATCGGGAAGAGTATACGCTCTGTCCTTGTAACGGGGCGGAGCTGCTCCATCTTTATCGAACGGTCTTTCTTCGTTGTCAGAAGCTTGATTACGGGCGGCTGGATGAGCGGGACCAGTGACATGTAGCTGTAAGCGGCTACCGCAACCGCAGGAAGTATGCCTTTTGCAAGCTTGGAACAGAGGTATATGGCTGTAGGACCGTCTGCTCCTCCGATAATACCGATGCCTGCAGCTTCCTGGATCGTGAAGCCCATGGCCATAGCTCCGAAAACGGCAAAAAATACACCTATCTGTGCAGCTGCTCCAAGCAGAAAGGTTATTGGGTTTGCAAGAAGCGGGCCAAAGTCTGTCAGTGCACCAATACCCATGAATATGATAACGGGGTAGAGCTCATGGTCGATGCCAAACTTCACAAAATAGAGGAATCCGCCCGGATCAACTATGCCTGAAAGCGGCAGGTTGACGAGCATACATCCAAAGGCGATAGGCATTAGAAGCAAAGGTTCAAAACCCTTTGCGATGGCGAGGTAGAGCAGTATAAACGCGACCAACAGCATTATCAGTGTTGGCAGGTTAAGGGCTACAAACCCTGACTGTTCCACAACGCCTTTTAGCGCGGTCATATATAGATCCATTTAATTTCCCTCCCTGGAAAGTGCTGCTAACGCAGACTAACCGATAACGAGGAGAGTATCGCCAGTATTGACAGAATCTCCTTCCTTACAGCCAACCTGAGTGACTGTTCCTGCCGCAGTGGCATAGATCTCATTCTCCATCTTCATTGCTTCGAGAATAAGGACCAACTGGCCGGCTGTGACAGGAGCTCCCTGCGAAACAAGGACCTTAAGGACTTTTCCGGGCATCGGGGCTTCGATCGCTCCGGCTCCGCCGGCTGCGGGTGCAGGAGCTGCTGCGGGTGCCGGGGCGGGTGCTGCTGCGGGTGCCGGGGCTGCAACCGGTGCCGGTGCGGGTACTGCCGCAGGTGCAGGTGCTGCTGCCGGTGCTCCTGCTCCCATCTCTTCTACATCTACATCGTATGCCTTACCATTTACTGTAACTCTGTACTTGCGTGCCATCAGAGAAAAACCTCCTCAAATATTATGTAAAAGTTTGTTGTTAGTCCTGAAAACCCTCAGCGTTCTGGATCCTGCCTATAAATTTCCAGCTTGATCCAACGGGTGCTTTTGCAGGGGCAAAAGATACCACTCTTGCAGCACTTCCACACATAGCAGCTATAGCTGCTGAAATAACAGCCATAAGCTCTCCGTCATCTTCTGATGCCGGAGCAGCTACTGCCTTTGCAACGGGTGTCGAAGGTGCAGAAGGGGCTTTGGGCGCTGCCGGGGCATTTTTGCATCCGTCGATAGCCCTGCAGACATGCTTCATTCCCATCATTATGAACATGAGGCCCATTATTACAATGAAAACAATGCTGAACGCTATCATTGACATAACAAGACCGCCGCCTACACCTGTAAAATGTGCAGCTATTGCACTCTCAGTCATTTAATTCTCCCCCTTAGTTAGGCAGGATGCCATGCTTGCGCTTCGGACGAAGCTCACACTTTGACTCTGTCATAATGAGAGCCTGGTAAAGAGCCGGCCTTGTCTCTTCGGGAAGAATGACCCTGTCAACGAAACCTCTTGCTGCTGCACAGTAAGGGTTAGCAAATGCCTCTTTGTACTCTTCTATCATCTTAGCTCTCATGGCTTCTTTGTCTTCCGCTGCTTCAATATCTTTACGGAAAATGATATTCGCCGCACCTTCGGCTCCCATGACTGCTATCTGTGCCTGCGGCCATGCAAGGACAACATCTGCTCCAAGGTCTTTGCTGCACATGCCAAGGTATGATCCGCCGTAGGCCTTGCGAAGGACTACCGTGATCTTAGGAGCTGTTGCTTCGCTGTAAGCGTAGAGCAGCTTAGCTCCGTGGCGGATGATCCCACCCATTTCCTGATTGAGACCGGGGAGATATCCGGGGACATCTTCAAAGGTCACGATAGGGATGTTGAAAGCATCGCATATACGGATATGGCGGCTTGCCTTATCCGAAGCATCGATGTCGAGGCATCCTGCCATGAATTTAGCCTGATTGGCAATGATGCCGATAGATCTTCCTCCTACCCTTGCAAAACCGGTAACTATATTACGTGCATACATTTCCTGAACTTCGCAGAAATCTGCATTATCAACGATCTTTTTGATGACATCGCGAACGTCATATCCCTTGTTGGGATTTGTCGGGACCATCTGGCGAAGGGCAGGATCCATGCGTGCAGGATCGTCGCCTGTCTCAATGAAAGGAGGTTCTTCCATGTTGTTGCTGGGCAGATAGCTGAGGACTTTCCTCGCCTGAGCATAGCACTCGGCTTCATCTTTCGCAAAGAAATGCGCGCAGCCTGAAGTCCCGTTGTGGGCCCTGGCTCCGCCGATCTGCTCGGATGTAACGTCTTCGCCTGTTACAGCCTTGATCACCTGAGGACCTGTAATGTGCATGACACCGATCTTGTCGACCATAAACACGAAGTCGGTAAGCGCCGGGCTGTAAACAGCTCCGCCTGCACAGGGACCCGCTATTATGGAGAACTGAGGGATAACTCCGCTTGCCTTAACGTTCTTGAAGAATATGTTTCCATATCCGGAAAGGGCATCTACCGCTTCCTGGATACGCGCGCCGCCTGAATCGTTGATGCCGATGCAGGGAGCTCCGTTGGTAAGGGCAAGATCAAGCACCTTACAGATCTTTTTCGCATGCATTTCGCCAAGGGAACCGCCCATTACTGTGAAGTCCTGGCTGAATACGTATACGATACGTCCATCGATGGTTCCATACCCGGTGACTACTCCGTCTCCAAGGAAAACTGTATCCTGAAGACCGAAGTTTACGCAGCGATGCTCTACAAACTCATCGATCTCCACGAAGCTTCCGGGGTCGAGAAGTGCGTCGATCCGCTCACGTGCGGTCATCTTGCCTTTCTCGTGCTGTTTGGCAATGGCCTTTGCTCCACCGCCCTGTACCGCCTTTTCCCGTTTTTCTACGAGACTTGCGCACAGTTCGTCAATCGTCTTGTCCGCCATTACTACTAACCTCCTTGATGTTCTGGAACTTTCGGTACTTTTTTAGCAAAGACTCCCGTGCCGAAGATACGGCACGGGGGTCCTTCTTAACCCTATATTAGCGTTCGCTCAGTTCGAGCAGAATGCCTCCGGTCGCCTTTGGATGGATGAAGGCGATCTTTGCACCTCCCGCGCCGAGACGCGGCTTCTCATCTATCAGGCGAATTCCTTTTTCCTTGAGTTCCGCAAGAGTTGCCTCCAGGTCATCCACCCTTATTGCCATGTGGTGGATGCCTTCGCCCTTGGCTTCGATAAACTTCGCAACAGGGCTTTCGGGGCTTGTGGCTTCAAGAAGTTCAACTTCAGTATCCTTAAGTGGCAGGAAGGCTGTTTTTACTTTCTGCTCAACAACTTCTTCCACTCCGTGACATTTGATGCCAAGGGTGGCTTCCCAAAGCTTGAGGGACTCATCGATGCTTTTGACTGCTATTCCGATGTGGTCGATAACTGTTGGTTTCATCTTTTATGCCTCTTTCGCTCTCTTCTCGGCGACTGCCTTTTCAAGCCAGGCTATTGTCTCTGTCGTGGGGGTTCCGGGGCCGAATATTGCTCCGGCACCGAATCCGAGAAGTGTCGGATAGTCTGTCTCGGGAATGACTCCGCCGCCGAAAACGATGATATCACTTGCATTCTTTTCTTTGAGAAGATCAATGATCGTCTTGAAGCAGTACTCATGAGCTCCTGACAGAATGCTTATGCCAATTGCGTCAGCATCTTCCTGGATAGCTGTGGCCACGATCTGCTCGGGAGTCTGACGAAGTCCTGTATATATTACTTCCATGCCTGCATCTCTGAATGCTCTGGCAACGACCTTTGCGCCGCGGTCATGGCCATCAAGTCCAGGTTTCGCAACAACTACGCGAATTTTACGGTCCATCTTTTTTTCCTCCTTATCAGCTCTCTAGAGATCCTAAAGAACCACGTTTTCCTTGTATTCGCCAAACACTCCGCGAAGAACTCCGCAAATTTCGCCCTCTGTTGCATAATGACGGACCGCATCAAGGATAAGGGGCATAAGGTTGTCTTCACCCTGAGCTCCCTTGAGTATTGCTTCGAGGCAGTCCTTGACCTTCACGTTGTCGCGGTTTTCCTTCATTTCGCGCAGCTTCTTTATCTGATTGACACCTACGCTTGCATCTACTTTAAGGAGTTTACGCTCAGACATGTCCTCTTCGATCTGGAACTTGTTGACGCCGACTATAATGCGGTCACCTGACTCGATCGACTTCTGATACTGGTATGCGGCATCCTGGATATTCTTCTGGGGATAGCCTTTTTCGATAGCAGTCATCATCCCGCCCATTTCATCTATCTTGTTGATGTACTCCCAGGCACCGTCTTCGATCTGCTTGGTAAGAGCTTCGACAGCGTAGCTTCCTGCAAGAGGATCCACCGTGTTGGTGATGCCTGATTCATAGGCAACTATCTGCTGCGTGCGAAGCGCAATGCGGACTGACTTGTCTGTCGGAAGGGCAAGAGCCTCGTCAAGGCTGTTGGTGTGGAGAGACTGTGTTCCTCCGCAAACGGCTGCCATTGTCTGTATGGCCACGCGAACGATGTTGTTCTCCGCCTGCTGGGCAGTGAGAGTGCATCCGGCTGTCTGTGTATGGAAGCGGAGCATCTGGGCACCCTTATCTGTTACACCGAAACGTTCCTTCATGATCTTCGCCCATATCTTGCGTGCCGCACGGAACTTCGCTACTTCTTCGAGGAAATCGTTGTGCGAGTTGAAGAAGAAAGAGAGACGCTTTCCGAAAACGTTTGGATCCTGGCCTGCTTTGATTGCGGCTTCAATATAAGCGATACCGTCTGCTAGGGTAAACGCAACTTCCTGTATGGCTGTAGATCCGGCTTCCCTGATATGGTAGCCTGAGATCGAGATCGTGTTCCATTTGGGGATGTTGCTGCTGCAGAACTCAAAAATGTCGGTGATGAGTCTCATCGACGGCTTGGGAGGGAAGATGTATGTTCCCCTGGCTATGTATTCCTTCAGAATGTCGTTCTGAATGGTTCCTGAAAGTTCATTCATCGGGGTGCCCTGTTTTTCTGCCACTGCTATGTACATTGCAAGCAGGACAGATGCGGGTGCGTTTATCGTCATTGATGTCGATACCTTGTTCAGCGGGATCTGATCAAAAAGGATCTCGGCATCAGCGAGGCTGTCTATCGCTACTCCGACTTTTCCGCATTCTCCGATCGCCATTGGATCGTCTGAGTCGTATCCTATCTGAGTGGGAAGGTCAAATGCAACTGAAAGACCTGTTGTCCCCTGGCTCAGAAGATAACGGTAACGCCTGTTGGAATCCTCAGCAGTAGCGAACCCTGCATACTGACGCATAGTCCAGAAACGGCCGCGATACATTGTGGGCTGAACTCCCCTTGTATAGGGATACTGACCGGGAAAGCCGAGATCCTTTGAGTAATCAAGGCCTTCAAGATCCTCAGGGGTATATGTTCTCTTGAGGGGTATTCCTCCGCCTGTTGTGAAGTTTTCCTTCCTTTCAGGGTTTTTCGCCAAAGTCTTAGCTACTGATGATTCATAGCACTTGCTGCCTTCTGCCACTTCCTGGAGCTGTTTTGGGTCAAACACTTACTCCGCCTCCTTATGAAACATTTCGTGACCGTTTTATACAGATCACCTGCACACATGATTGGGGTTGTAAAAAATCACACCGTACTATTATCAGCCACGTTTAAGAAAATTGCAACATTTGACAGGTCATTTCTGACATATTGATCAAATCGGATTATTTGACCATCATGCAAGCTTTTTTGTTGATTTACATAAAATACCTTGAAGCTTAGCCGCACGTGAAGTGTTTCACCTTCTTTTAGGCACTAAAAAAAGATTATGCCTTTATAATAAAAATGAGCTTTGTGAAATGTCAGAATAATCTTTCTTGTTTGAAAATTATTTTTTGCTCTTTATCATAATGTTTTCAGTCTATTTTTAGCTTTTTTATCTTATCCTATCCTACATCTTGCTGTATCATTACAGTGCATATTTTAAATACAAGCGACCATGAAAGGCAGGTACAGCGATGCAGAAAGCGATAAAAATCACAGAAAATATTTACTGGATAGGCGGCAACGACCGTGAAACCGACCTCTTTGAAGGCCTCTGGACTCTCCCACAGGGAGTCTCTTACAATGCTTATCTTATCAATGACGACAAAACTGCGATTATCGACACTATCAAAAGCGGCAACCTTTCCGATTACATAGAAAGGCTGACATCAGTACTTCCCACAGGCAGGACCATTGATTACCTCATAGTAAACCACATGGAACCCGACCACTCAGGCTCCATCAGAATGCTTCGCCATCTCTACCCTGATATGAAGATCATCGGAAATAAAAAGACCGTAGAAATGATCGATGCCTTTTACAATATAACTGAAAATATCATTGAAGTAAAAGAGGGAGACGTCCTTGATCTGGGACACCACAAGGTAACTTTCGCCATGATCCCTATGGTCCACTGGCCGGAGAGCATGGTAACCTATGATACGACAGAAAAAGTTCTATTCTCAACCGACGCTTTCGGCGGATTCAGCGCACTTGAGGGAGGAATATTCGATGACGAGCTTGACATGGTACATTATGAATATGAGATCCTTCGATACTTCGCAAACATTGTGGGCCGTTATTCATCTCCGACTCAAAAAGCCATTGCTAAGGTAAGAGCTCTCCAGCCAAGAATTATCTGCCCGGCACATGGCCCGATCCACAGGACAAATCCATGCCATATAGTGGATCTTTATGACAAATGGAGCAGACATGACACTGATGAAGGAGTCGTGGTAGTATACGGTTCCATGTATGGAAATACCAAGTTCATGACCGACGCCATAGCCCGTTCGATATCAGAGGCCGGGATAAAAGACGTATTCGTACATGATGTTTCAAGGGACAACCTCTCATTTATGGTAGCGGACATATGGAGGTACAAGGGGCTGGTATTGGGCAGCTGTACATACAATACTGAACTCTATCCTCCGATGGCCGCCCTTTGCAGATCCCTTTCAAACAAAATGATGAAAAACAGGATCCTTGGCATATGCGGCTCATACAGCTGGAGCAAAGGTGCCCTGGCAGAGTTGCAGCTCTTTGCTGAACAGAGCGGGGACTGGACCCTTATACAGCCTTCGGTCGAAGTAAAATCCTGCCCTACAGAGGAAGATCTCGATCAGTGCAGACTGCTTGGAAGGAATGTGGCAGAAGCTGTAAAAAAGCACTTCAAATAAACAGCAGATTTTATCTGACAAGATAAAAGCAGCCCCCCGAAACCTTAGTCATCAGGGGGCTGCTTCTGTGTTTGAAACTACCGGTCTATCTCGTTGATCTCAATATCCGGGATATACTGCTTAAAAATTCTCTTGAGATCTTCCACCTGATCTCGCTCAAAAAGCACTTTCCACCCTAAACTGTCCCTCTCCAGAAATACCATTGTCTCTACCCTTTTGTGCATCAGAGTGATGAATTTTATTTCTTCCCACTTCATCACTTCTCTGTGGTGGGTTATCCAGGTGTGGGTCTCCTTCACCATTCCTATCGGGGATAAATATACAACTTTCTGATACTTGAGCGCAAAGAAACTTGCAAATCCCAGAATGATGTTAGGCAGAGCCTTGTCTGTAATGCCCAAAGAATAATATCTCCAAAGAGTGCCTCCTATAAGGTATACGCCTATTGCCGCAAAGGTCGCGGTCTTATAGTTGCTGGTGGTCCTTCCTGATCTTGAGACCAGGAGATTTTCAAGTTCCGGCAGTTTTCCCTGCAATTTATACTGCTCTTATCTTACTAAACCAGATCTGCAGGGCGCGTCTTTCCGCCCTTTACGGGTTCTCCGTCCTTACCGCGCCAGAAAATGCCTATGCCCATGTAGGTCATAGCAATTGCCACGAGCGGGTTTAGGTAGTTGAGGAATGCATAAGGAGCATACTCAAGAGTGGGAACTCCAAGAACTGTGGTATGGTATGCGCCGCATGTGTTCCATGGGATAAGAACTGAAAGCAGTGTACCGGCATCTTCCAGCGAACGTGAAAGCATCCTCGGGTGAAGTCCCTTGTCGTCAAAGGCAAGCTTGAACATACGTCCCGGCATTGCTATCGAGAGATACTGGTCACCAAGGAAGATGTCGCAGACTAAGCAGGACAGGATGGTCGCTGTGACCATTCCGCCGACTGTCCTGATGGGCTTCATTATAGCTTCGAGCATGACCTTCAGGAATCCGCAGACTTCCATTACGGAACCAAAGGTGAAGGCGCAAAGGATAAGTGAGATCGTCCAGTTCATAGACTGCAGACCGCCGCGTTCCATAAGCTTGACTACGTCGTTGGCGGCTTCTGTTGCTATCTCTGGCGCAATTGTCATGCCATTTGCAGAGAGGATAGCCGCAAGTGCGGCAGCATCTTCTGAAGCTCCGGCTATCTCAGCCGAGAGCGACGGAGCATAGCCATACTGCATTATGTTGAGTATGTCACCTACGCCAACTCCCTGTATTACAGCGAAGACTACCGCTACGAGAATACCGGCATAGAGGCTTGGAAGAGCCGGTTTACGGGCTGCAGAAAGTCCGATTACAACGATCGGGGCAAGAAGAGCTATCGGGCTGATCCAGAACTCTGCATCCATAAGAGCCTTAAGTGCTTCGATCTTCCCAAGATCGAGGTTGCCGCCGCCATATTTGAATCCGATGACTATTGTGATAACGGAGACGATAACATAGGTCGGTCCAGTCGTCCAAACCATCGCCCTGATGTGCTGAAAAAGGTCTGTTCCGGCAACTGCGGGGGCCAGGTTAGTAGTGTCGGAGAGAGGTGACATTTTGTCGCCGAAGTATGCTCCGGATATAATTACACCTGCCGTAAGAGGAGCAGGGATGCCAAGCCCAAGAGCGATACCCATAAGGGCTATACCGACTGTACCCGATGTTCCCCACGAAGTACCTGTTGAAAGTGCAACTACCGAACAAATAATTAGCGTTGCAAAAAGGAAGATGCCCGGGCTCAGTATCGAGAGTCCGTAGTATATCATCGTCGGGACTACGCCGCTTGCGATCCATGTACCAATGAGGGGACCTACGGTGTAGAGGATCAGGCATGCCTGCATGCCTGTCATGATGCCGTCGACGATCCCCTTTTCGATCGTAGCGTAATCATATTTGAGATAGAAAACTCCAAAAATACCTGCGAGGATAGCTCCAAGGATAAGTGAGATATGTATGTCAACTTCCCATACCATAACGCTGAATATGATCAGGACCGCAACTGCAAGAAAAATAAGAACGGCCAGTGCCAATGATGGTTTGCGTGGCTCCATAATAAGACAACTCCCCTTTCAATTTTTTGAAAAAAATAATATAAAAAACAGTCGCAGGAATAAACAAAAGCTTGTGAAAAGAGAACTAGCGATAAACCACCTCCGTCTTTCGAAATAATAACCGTCAAAAGCGGCTTGGCATAAAGTATGACGCAGCAAATAAAATGTGTGCTTTCATTTTAACCCGTCTAAGTAATTCTACTACCTTAACAACTAATCTGTCTACTCTTGACGGGCTTGCACGTTCAATAAGTGCGTGCATTGAACAACTCCTGACAAGGTCTATAATTGGAAAAGGATTGACAGAGCACGGCCTTGCAAATATGAATATCAAATATGACTGTACTTTTCTGATGCAACAGTTCAGCCAGGTTCACAAAACAGAAGTATCCAGTACAGAATATTTACGTGGGAAAATAACGCTGCAAAGGCCGTTTGACAGTATCTGTACCATATTATATTATCTGCTTTTCCGGCTGAAAGACTATTTGCGCTATGGAGGTGTGTTGATGAATGTCCCCATAAAGGTCCTTGTAGAGGGTTCTCTTTGCATTGCACTCTCGGTTGCGCTTTCGTTTGTAAAATTGTTTACCCTTCCTCAGGGAGGGTCTGTCAGCCTTGGGATGCTTCCTATCTTTGTATTTGCGATCAGAAGAGGCGGAACGGCAGGAATATCTGCCGGACTTGCCGTAGGACTTCTCAAGCTTTTTATGGGAGGATATGTGGTCCATCCGCTGCAGGCTTTGCTTGACTATCCTGTTGCAAATGCCCTTCTCGGAACTGTGGGGTTTTTCAAAACAAACCGATGCCTGGGGGTCATTGTTGCAGCGTCGTTGAACCTTGCTGCATCAGTCTTCTCGGGAGCGATCTTTTTTTCTGCGTACGCCCCAGAAGGGATGAACGTATGGCTGTACTCAATTCTTTACAATGCAAGTGTTGTGGTCCCTGAGGCCGTGATCTGTATGGCACTGGTATATTTTATAATGCCTCGTCTGGATAAGATAAGCAGGTAGGTTTTTAATAAAAATACGGATTTATTTCACAAAAAAGGTTGATGCATTTTCTTTTTCAATATAGAATACGCAGGTGCGGGGTTCCATTTATCCGCAAAAATACTTTTGAAACATAATCTAAGGAGGACTTCTTACAATGGCTAAAGCAGTAGTTGATCAGGATGCTTGTGTAGGTTGCGAGGCATGCGTAGGCGTTTGCCCGACATCAGCGATCAGTATGAATGACGGCAAAGCAAAGGTCGATCCCGATACCTGTGTTGAGTGCGGAGCCTGCGTGGCAACCTGCCCTGTCAGCGCAATTTCTCAGTAATAATTACATAATTTCGAAATAAAAAGACCGGAGGCATATACCCCCGGTCTTTTTATTTATCCTCAAACTTTTATGATCCTGCAGCAATGATCAAGGGGGCCTCTGCCCCTTCCGAGATCCAGACCGCTCTTAAGCGCATCAGAAATGTACTCTTTGGCAGCCAGGACGCTCTCTTCCAAAGAAAGACCCGATGCAAGCCCGCATGCAACAGCGGATGACAAAGTACATCCTGTGCCGTGAGTGTTGGGATTGTCTATCCTCTCCGAATAAAACCAGATCTCTGATCCTTCGTGTGTTACTAGAAGGTCATCCGCCCTGTAGCCAAGATGCCCTCCCTTTAGAAGTACACCTGTTCTTGTTTTTTCCGCGATCAGACGTGCCGCCTCAGCCATACTCCCTATCTCTTTGATCCTGATGCCGCTCAGAACTTCAGCCTCCGGTATGTTTGGGGTTATGACCTTCGCGATAGGTATCAGTTCTTCTATGAGTGAGTTCACAGCATCATCCCTCAAGAGCCTGCTTCCGCTGGTCGATACCATTACCGGATCCACCACAATATTTACAGCCTCATACTCTTTAAGTTTTTCTGATATGATCCTTATCAGGGATGAATTCGCTGCCATACCGATCTTGACAGCATCCGGGCGTATATCAGTAAAAACTGCGTCTATCTGTTTTGCCGTAAACTCCGGATCGACCTCCATAATTCCGAAAACCCCCGTAGTATTCTGCGCTGTCAGTGCAGTGATAACGCTCATTCCGTAGACACCGAAGGCTGTCATCGTTTTGAGATCTGCCTGAATGCCCGCGCCGCCGCTGCAGTCGGAACCGGCGATCGTCAATACCTTTCTGATCATTTCGATCTCTCCTTTTGCCTTATTTGCTCCACAGCATTTTTTCAATAAGGGTCAACAGTCTTGCAGACGACACCGTGACATCTTCTTTGGCAAATATCGCCGATACAACTGCTGCTCCAGCTATCCCTGAGCCCGAAAGCTCCATTATGTTTTCTTCAGTAATGCCTCCTATTGCTACCACCGGTATGGATACAGAATCGCAAATTCTTTTGAGTTCGTCGAAGGAAATTACTTTAGCATCCTCTTTTGTTGATGTTGAAAAAACAGCGCCTGCACCGATGTAGTCAGCTCCGCACCTTTCCGCTTCAAGCGCCGTTTCCGCACTCCGGGCGGAGACCCCGAGTATCATTGAGCTGCCTATCTTCTGCCTTGCCTCAGATGCGCAGATATCCCCCTGTCCGACGTGCACACCGTCAGCGCCTGACGCTAATGCAGCTTCAATGTCATCGTTGATGATCAGTGGCACATTGTATTTATGGACTACGGCTCCAATTTTTTTTGCCAGATTTACAAGCTCGTCAAATTCCATGTGCTTTTCCCTGAGCTGAACCATAGTCACACCCGCTCTGACCGCTTTTTCCACCTCTTCCTCCAGAGAGCTTCCTTTCAGCCATTTTCTGTCAGTCACTGCATATAGTTTTAATGAATTTTTATCTAATCTCAATTTTTACAGCCTCCTTCATCTTTTCCGGGGTCATGTTGCTCACCTCATCTATGATGTATGACCTGTAGGTAGAAGTTCCTCCGCCTTCGAAGGTAATACGTTCAAAAGCAAGCTCCCCCGCCACTCCGAACATTCCAGCTGCGGAAGCTGCAGCAAAAGCGATATCTGAGGCAACCGCGCAAAAGGCGCCTGTGATGGCAGAGAGCATGCAACCTGTACCGCTGACTCTTGACATCATGGGATGTCCGTTTTTGATCACGTAGAGATCTTTTTCTCCGGCAACTATATCATTTGGACCGGTTACAGTGATCACAGCCCCTGTCTTTTTTCTGAGCTTCAGGATCAGGGAAATAACATCTGCCTGCAGTTCCCCATCCAAAAGTCCGGGGTCTGACGCGTCAACTCCGCGTGTCTTTGACTCCCCTCCTGCTATGGCGGTTATCTCGGACATATTTCCCCTGATGACGGCAAAATCTATTTCACTCATCAGGTCCATTGCGGTTGCAGTACGCAGTAAGGATGCACCCGCACCCACAGGATCCAGTATCACGGGAAGGCCAAGTTCGTTTGCCCTCCTGCCTGCTTTGAACATGGAGGGGATCGTCCTGCTGTTAAGAGTGCCTATGTTTATTACAAGAGAGGAAGCGATCGATACGATCTCTTCTGCCTCGCGCTCGTCATCCGCCATCACGGGGGACGCTCCGCAGGCAAGCAGTACGTTGGCGCAGTCATTTACAGTCACATAGTTGGTTATGCAGTGGACAAGAGGGCAGTCCAGCCTGACTTTATTTAAAATTTCGGCAAACATATATATTCTCCTTTCTGCTTTCAGCTTCTTGAAATAAGCTCTCTTGCTTTGCCTGCCGCAGCGGCAAGTACTATTACTGCTGCCATTACCGGCAATGTGTTTCCAAAAACTGTCTCCATCTCCATGAACCCCCTGTAGAGAACAAATCCCGCGATCCAAAGGATAAAGTTGGAAATATTTAGGCTATCGCTGAAGTGATCCTTCTTCAGGATGAAGAAATCTGTTATGAGTATTGATATCATCGGGGCAAAAACAGACCCTATCAGAAAAAGAAAGTTTTCATACTGTTCGATCGGAGTAAAAACTGCAAGGGCAGTACCGGCTATACATGCAATAAGGGCAGTAGTCGTGCTGCTTACCTTGTCCGTTATGCTGCTGAAGCTCACTCCTGCGGAATATACATCCAGAAAGGTCGTGGTCACTGTCGAGATCACAATAATGAATACAGCGGCCACTCCAAGGCCGGCACTCAGCATGATCCTGGCGATATCGCTCTCTCCGGTGAATATCGAGGCTCCCAGACCTATCATGTACATCCATGTGCTGCCCGCAAAATACACAAGCACACTTACAAGTGATGTTTTGCGCGGGTTTGAGGAGTTATGAGTGTAATCTGAGATCAGAGGCAGCCATGAAAGCGGCATCGCAGCGGACAACTCAACTGCACTCCCGAAACTCATGCTGCCTGCAGTCGCAGTTGCAGTGTCTCCTTTGAATATTATAAAGCTGAGAAGTACTGTAAGAGAAAAAAGGGCTGCCATAGTAAAAGTGTTTATCTTTCCGAGGTTTTTTATTCCTATTTTTATCCATACTATTATCAGGAATCCTATCACCACACACCAGAGAGAAGAATTGTATGCCCCTGTGTACTTTTCTGCAATGACTGCAACTGCCCGGCCCCCGCCTATTATCATCACAGCTGTCCAGCCGATGAGCTGGGTCACATTCAGCACAGAAAAAAAGACAGAACCCTTTTGACCGAACGAAATTTTTACAGTCTCCATCGCACTCTTACCGGTCTCTGCCCCTATGAGGCCTGCGAGATAAAGAGGTATACAGCCGATTATATGACCTATCACGACCGCAGCGGCTCCTTTCGGAAAACCCAGCGGTGCAATAAGGCTCCCCGTCAATATCTCCGCAATGGATACAGCCGCGCCAAACCATATAAGCGCGCTTCCAAATACTGTGGTTCCCTGTTTATCTTCCATATCATTTCCCCCATCCCCAAAAAAAAAGCGGGAAACGCCATCTCCGCGTTTCCCGCTAAATTTTGCAATTTAGTGCGTTCCCTACGTTGGCATTATCCAAATCAGGTCCAGGGTCGAAGTCGATTACTTCCTCTCAGCCTGCCAAACAAGCTCCCCGAATATTCAATTGTCCAAGTATTATAGCCCCGAGCAGAGGATTTCTGCAACAGGGAGTGCTCTCACAGCATCAGATCATCTGTTCTGCCCGTATCTTTTCCTCAGGTCATCCGCTTCGCATCTGACCTGCTCGTCAGATAGCACTACTCCACCTCCCGCAGCTTTGGCAAGGATGTATATTTTTGAAAAGACCTCAAGCATTTCACATCTTATCAGGGCTTCGCCCAGATCCTTACCCACACACACGGCGCCATGGTTTGAGAGAAGAACTGCGCTTCCCCCTGCAAGAGATCGGGCAGCGCTTTGAGCAAGCTCTTCAGTTCCTATCGGAGCATAGTCTGCAACAGGCACAGTCCCGCCAAAAAGAGCGACCTGATTGTCCGTGATCGGGCAAAGGGGCTGTCTGGCGGCTGCCAGTGCCGTGGCGTATACGGAATGCGTGTGTATCACAGCGTTTATGTCTTTTCTCGACTGGTATACCTTCATGTGCATCTCTTTTTCTATGGACGGTTTTCTTGCGCCTTCAACTACTTTTCCTTCGCGGTCCAAAAGCACCAGGTCTTCCGGGACCAGGGCACTGTAGTACATCCCGCTCGGTGTTATGAGAATACCTTTTTCTGTACGGCAGCTTATGTTGCCTCCTGTGCCCTGTATCAGGCCCTTTTCTGACAGGAGTATACCCGTCCTGATAATTTCTTTCCGTGTTTCAAGATCATTGACCATCTTCATCCCTCGCCAGTCTGCTCAGTAGAGGTGTTATCAAGAGATTGACAATACCGATCATAAGGAAAATATTTATTATAGAGACCTTAAACATCAGCATCAAAGCTACAAAAACAGCAGAAAGCACCATCCCGAAAGAATCTGTTATGTTGAGGCAGGCGACGACCCTTGCCCTGTGCTCGTCAGAGCTCCTGGACTGCATCAGAGCATACATGGGAACGCTGAAGATGCCTCCCGAAGCTGCAAGCATGAGGAAAGAAAATATCACTCCCCAGGAACCCTGTTCTGATATGAACTCCATTACACCCGCAAGCTCCCCTGTATTTGGTACTGTCAGGCTGAAAAAATAGAGCAGAAGAGTGGCAGCCGTCATGCCTATGCATCCGAAGGGGACCAGCCTGGCAGAGATCTTTCCTTTAAGGAGCCTGTTGCAAAGGGTCGAACCAAGACCTACACCTACTGAGAATACAACAAGAAAAAGTGTTGAAACTTCCTCATTCCCTCCCAATATGTCCTTTGAAAAGGTTGGGAACTGCGAGAGAAAGACTGAACCCAAAAACCAGAACCAGCTGATGCCCAGGATCGACCTGAAAACTATCACGTTCGGCCTCACATAGGAGATTATGTCCATCGTTGATCTGATGGGATTCCAGTCTATCTTCATTCCGGGAACGGAAGGTTCTGCCTTGGGTATAAAAAGGCTCGCGATAAAACCCAGGGTCGCCACTCCGACAACTCCGGCTGAAATAAGCGCCCTTCCTGCAGGATGAAGAATGAACAGGCCTCCGCATAGAGTCCCAGAGAGGATCGCTATGTATGTGCCTGCGCTTACAAGTCCGTTGCCTGCAACAAGTTCGTTTTCATTCAGGTGCTGGGGAAGTATGCTGAATTTCAGCGGTCCGAAAAAGGCCGACTGGGCTCCCATAAAAAAGAGGAGTATTATCAGTCCCCAAAGGTTCAAAAAGGTAAAGGCAGCCGCGGTGAGCACCATCAGGACTATCTCAACAAATTTGATGATCCTTATAAGGAAGGACTTTTCATACTTGTCAGCAAGTTGTCCGGCTGTCGAAGAGAAAAGGAAAAAAGGAAGTATGAAGAGACCCGCGATGGAGGTTATGAGCAACTGTGCGTTCAGTCCGTATTCATCTGCAAGCCTGAATGTGATCAGTATGACAAGGGCATTCTTGAACAGATTGTCGTTGAATGCCCCGAAAAACTGTGTAAGGAATAGCGGGAGGAATCGTCTGACTGTCAATAGTTCGAACTGTGTCCTTATCTTGGCGTCCCCCTAAACATTTTTTGTATCCTTCATCGTCTATTTCTTTGCTACATCTTCCAGGGAGATCCCTCTGGTATGTTCTGTCTTTACCCAGGTCCCCTGATCTTTTGCCAGGAAGGCGGCCTTGAAAATTATCGGTATCCATGTAAGCCCGAACCAAAAATATGCAAAGGTATCCTTCACATACCTCAGCGTAAATTTTTTCTCGTGCATTGAAGGACCTACTATCACGCATATCAGGCAGAAGGCGATGATGAAAAATATCGGAAGTCCGAAAAAGAGCACCCAGTCGATCATCGTCTGAGGAGTGCTGTCGGACACGGTTGGAAAAAGGACCATATTGTTTATAAGAGTATATGCCATACCCGCTATCATTATTATTATTCCCAGACATGATTTAGCCGGGGCAAGCAGATAGAGGAAGAGATCAAGGTACTGAAGCTTCCTCGTTACAAAGAAAGACTTCAGTGCATCTCTCCCGTAATGCCAGAACACCCAGTAATGGCCCTGCATCCATCTCGTTCGCTGACGCTTTGAAATAGCCATACTCTGTGGTTTTTCATCATAAATTACGGCTGCGTCGTTCCAGTGCACCCTGCTCCCCGATAAGATTAACCTTGTGGACATCTCCAGATCCTCTGTCAGACTTTCGAGGTTCCATCCGATCCTTTCAAGGGTCGCAGCCCTGATAACGAGGCCTGTCCCGCCCAGGGTGCATGAAAGTCCCCAGAGCCCCCTGGCAAGCTGCCAGAACCTGTTTGAAAACCAGTAAGCAAGCGCATAAGATCTTGTCAGCCAGTTATCGTCGGGATTTTTGACATCCAGCACACCCTGTATAGCCTCAGCCTCAGGGTGCAGCTCCATATAGTTGTTCATATTCATCAGGAAGTTGACATCTACAAGGTTGTCCGCATCGAACATAGCAAGTGCATCAGCTTTGTCCATTGGCAGCTGTCCCAGTGCCCACCTTACATTCCATGTCTTGCCGTTTCGCTCTTTGTCAAAACGCTCCAGGGCCACGGCACCGCTTGCGCGGGCAAGTTCTGCAGTGTTGTCCCGGCAGTTGTCGCACGACACATATACTGTATAGCAGTTTTTAGGATAGTTCTGCTCAGCCAGGCTTTTCAGGAGTGGGGATATGACCTGGGCTTCGTTATGTGCAGGGATAAGCACTACAAACCTGCGGTAACGTTTTGCCCGCGGCATCTCTTGCTGGTTCCAGAATCCCCTTATGCTTACGATTATCTGGTAGACTCCGTCGCACATGAGGAGGGCAAGCAGTGAGTATAGGACAAACTGCAGTATCCACCATCCCCACCATATAAACCAGTAAACTAATTCCTGCGAACCTTCCATTTATTTCATTCCTCCTGCAAAAGAGCACAAAAAAAGACCTTCAAAAAATTTATAGTCTTTGGTGAAGGCTTTAAATGCTTACCCGTTAATCGATAATATCATTTATAAGATTTTTTTCGAGAATAATATCATTATAGCTCAGCATGAGATCTACTTCTTTAGTAATTTCATCATATTCCGAAGCATCTAATGATTCATGAGTAACAGTCCTGGTAGCCCTTTTTACCGCAGGCTCCACAAAGACTCCGTCAATGATATAAGAACCGTTACGGAAAATTACAGGGGATGGGCCGTTGTCAAGAGAGAGGTCTTTCCCGAAGTATGTACCTATCTTTACACCAAGCAGTCCTGCCGCCGTCGGCATTATATCCATCTGTCCCGTGTCTGTAAATATGGTGCCTTTTTTTGACTTCGCACCCGGGACGTGAAATATTAACGGCACCCTCCTTGTCTCTTTCCATTCTATCGACTCTTCTATCTTCTTTCCTGTCAGCTTCTCCATCTCTTCCTTATAAGCTATCGGAACCGCAGGGTGGTCACCATACAGTACGATGAGGCTTTTCTGATCCAGTCCCGAGTCCTTCAGCCCCTCCAGGAATCTGCCCAGTTCGCGGTCAAAGTAGTTCATCGCTATCATGTAATCTCCCAGGAGCGTCTTCCTCATCTCTTCCGGAAGCGGGAATGACCCGTCGTCAAGACCTTCAAAGTTATAGGGATGGTGTCCGCTTAGCGTCACAATAAAACCATAAAAAGGACCTTTTGTCTTTTTGAAAACATTCAGGGCCTCAGTGAATATCGCCCTGTCGCTAAGTCCCAGTCCTATGACCTCTGCTTTTGGGAAGGTATTGCGGCTGTACTGCCTGTCAAAATAGAGCTTGGGGTGCATCCTGTGGCAATTCCAGAACGAGCTGTAGGTACCCTGGACAACAAAAGTCCTGTAGCCCTTTTTCTTTAGTGCTTTAGCCAAAGAATTATAACTGTTGTTCGCAAACCTGGTGTATGCGGCCCCCGATGCAGAGGGGAAAAAACCCGTGTTGGCCATGAACTCCGAATCGCTGCTGAGACCACCCGCTGTCTGATCCCAGGCATTTGGAAAATAGAAGGAGTTCTCGGCGAACCGGTTCAAATTGGGAGTAACTTCTGTTCCGTTGATCTTCATTCCCACTATGAATTGCTGCAGGGCCTCGCATTGTATCATTATCAGGTTTTTGCCCCCGGCAGGAGAAGCATAATTATTCTTGATCCTTCTGTTGAACCATCCGCGCAGTTCATCGATCTTCTGCTGCGGAACGTGATCCGGTTCAAATGCTTTGAGCGTCAGGGAGATCACATCCCCCCAGTGGAAGGATGCTGCGCTGACCCAGGCGCAGACCGAAAGCCTGTCATACATGGCGCTCATTATGTTTGGTCTCTGCTCCCTCAGCCTGTATCCTGCGACTATCTGCACAAAGACCGCAAATAGAAGAATGAGCAGCGATATCCCCATCCTTTTGGCTGTTATCTCTGAGAAACACAGTGCGATGCGTTCTTTCTTCAGAAGCCAGATCATTATTGGGATGTCTGCGAAAAGAAGAATATCCCACGGTTTGAGCAGCGACCATATGGATTTGGCTATCAGCCCTGTCTGTGGGAGGAGGAGCACGTCGTGGAATATGAATATATCTGAGTAATATCTGATAAAGAGAACATCTGTGAGTACAAGGATCGAAAAAAGCACGCCTATGATAAGCAAGGCTCTTCCCCTGTATTTAGAGGGGACCAGGGAAACAGGTATGATCACAGAAAGGATCGCTCCAAGTGAAGGAACAGCAACGGCGAGTGCCCTGATAGTGTGCCTTATGGGGTGGATCTTCATAGTACCGAAAGAGGGCCAGTTAAGTACATCCGCTATCAAGTAATCGACAACGAAAAATTTGATCCATAACAGAATTGTCAGAAGGATCAAGACCCTAAGTTCTTTTTCTTGACATTCCATTTCTTTGACCGGCAGGATCCGCATTTTTTTAATCTTCCTTCACAAGCACAGGTACCAGGTCATTTTCAAGTATCATATCATTATACCTGAGTCGCTTTTTAACTTCTTCGGCCATCGGAGCATATTTATCGTAATCAAGGACCTTGCCTCCGGGCATTTCTCTTGCGCTTTCTGACGAGGGTTCAATAAAGACGTTGTCAATTATAAATGAACCGTTCCTGAATATTACCGGTTCGTTTCTGTTTTTT
Organism: Synergistaceae bacterium; assembly: GCA_050175815.1. Classification (GTDB taxonomy): domain Bacteria; phylum Synergistota; class Synergistia; order Synergistales; family Synergistaceae; genus Caenicola. The sequence continues at coordinate 21,787 of JBFXIQ010000002.1, read as the reverse complement.
TGAAAAAGGTTCGTCCCGAACCCTGTCCTGAAATCAAACCCCATAAGATCTGCAAAAGTCTCAGGCAGATCGATAAGGCCTGCGGCTTCCTCGTTCTCTTCCAACGGGATCTCAATGCCAGGGATCTTTATCACAAGAGGTATACGCTGCACATATTTCCATTCCCAGTCATTTTTAAGGTTTCTGCCTATGAGTTTTTCAAGGCTCGATTTGTCCCAGCCGGGAATAGCCGTGTGATCCCCGTACAATGCTATAACAGAGCTGTCCAAAAGTCCATTTTTTCTTAGTCCTTCAATAAAACTTCCGAACTTGTCATCAAAATACTTCATCGACGTAAGATAATTTCCCATCAGTGTGCCCTCAAACGGTGACGTGTCAAGTTCGGTTTCTTTAAAAATCTCGTCGAAGTTATAGGGGTAGTGGCTCGTCAGGGTTATCAGGAAAGCGTAAAAAGGTTTTTGTGTATTTTCAAGTATACCGGTGCTCTGTCTGAAGAAGCTTGCATCGCTTAGTCCCATTCCGATGTTTTCATCAACCACAAAGTCCTTTTTACTTATAAAACGGCTGAATCCCATAGAAGGATACATTCTGTGCCTGTTCCAGAATCCCGGCCTGTCCCCGTGAAGCGCCAGCGAGACATACCCACTGTCAGCCAACACCTTGGGAAGTGCCTCATAACTGTTTCCTGCGAACCTGGTGTATGCCACTCCGGACGCAGAAGGGTAGAGCCCAGTATTGACTATGAATTCAGCGTCAGAACTGTTTCCGGAGGCAGTCTGGCTGTATATGCCGCTGAAATAAGCAGATCCCTTAATGAATCTGTTGAGGTTGGGAGTCACTTCTGTTCCGTTGATCCTCAGACCTACTACAAATTGCTGCAGTGATTCGACCTGGATAATGATTAGATTTTTGCCTTTAGCAACACCCGATAAATAGCCGGGCTCTTTGTTGTTATTCTTTTCATCAAAAAAATGTTTTACTTCGGATATGTGTTCATCAGAGATCTTCTTTTTGAAAAGGAAATGGCCTGCCGCGTTTTTAGCGTCGGCAAGATGGTATGTCAGCGCTCCGATATTATTGCATACAGCCGGTCTGTCCCACATAGAACTCAATACTCCGGGCACTTTTTTCTCGTAAGACCAGAACCTGTAAATCACCGGCAGCACTCCGACAGTGATGAGCAGCAGCGAGACAAGAAAGCGCTTTACGCCAACTTTTTTAAAGAAGGGAACTGATCTGAATTTTCGCGAGATATATACAAAAAAGAGCAATAGCGGAATATCAGCAAAATAAAGAAAGTCAGAGGGGTGTATTAGAGCGACCACAGAATCTGCGATCTCTCCCACCTGTGCGGAAAGGCCGATATTCATGAAGGTGAACATGTCCGAGTAATAACGCAGGTGCAGCAGATCTGTTACCGCAAGCAGTGAGATCAGAAAATCGACAGTAAGAGCAGAAAAGGCCCTAACCTTCCTCCGGAAGAGAGAGACCGCAACAATGATACAGAGGACTATTCCTGCAGACGAAGCAGCAGAGACAGGATATCTTGTTACCTGCGTAGATATTTTATATTCAAGGAAGTAAAACTTGATGAAAATAACGGCGAACAAAAGTAGAAAAAAAATGAGTTCCCTGCGGTCGTTATCTTTTTTCGCATAATAAAGCCTATGTTCTGAGAACCCCATACCTAAAAAACTCCTCTGCTATCTCCCAAAAAGGTAATTGAGCCTTCTATAGCGCGCCACAATATGCGAATCAGCCCGGCTCACCGCTTCAAGATCCGCTTTGCTCATCCGCCATAGCCAGTTGCCTTCGCTGACTCCCGGCACGTTCATCCGACAAGCATCGCCAAGTCCAAGTATATCCTGCATCGGGATCATCGCAAGCTTCGATGTTGATGAAAGCGCCATAATGGTAAATACTTCCGAAACATTCTCTTTGTTGATGTCACGACCTGTGTATTCTGAGATAAGCGATCTTGACCGCTCATCCGATTCGCTCTCCCACCATCCCCTGACTGTGTTGTTGTCATGGGTGCCGGTATAAACGACAGACCCGGGAATGTGGTTATGTGGTGCATAAGGGCTGGACCCGACATCGCCATCAAAGGCAAACAGGAGGACTTTCATTCCCGGAAGCCCGAAGTCAGCCATAATATCTCTGACATCGTCTGTAATGATGCCAAGATCCTCTGCTATGAGCGGCAATTCAACCATGCCGTCTTTCCTAATATTTTCAGAGAGGGCTTCAAGAAGTTCTCTGCCGGGGGTTTCGGTCCACTCCCCGTTTATAGCCGTTTCTTCTTCTGCCGGCACTGCCCAGCAAGCAGAGAAGCCTCTGAAATGATCTATCCTTATGAGGTCAAAATGCTCGATCGCTCTCCTGAATCTGGCTGTCCACCAGCTGAAGCCGTCCCTTCGCATCGTCTCCCAGTTATAAAGAGGATTCCCCCATCTCTGTCCGTTGGCGCTGAAATAGTCGGGCGGTACTCCGGCAACTTTATTCGGGTACCCCTCAGGATCGAGGTCAAAATATTCCTGATTTGACCATACATCCGAACTGTCAAAAGCGACAAACATGGGGATATCCCCCATCAAGCTGATATCCCTGTCAAGGCAGTATCTATGGAAGGCTTTCCACTGCCTGTCAAAAATGAACTGCTCGAAGCAGATCAGTTCAATTTCCTCACTCTTCTCTTTTTGGGAAGAGTAGTGTTCAAGAATGTTTTTATCTCTTAGAGCAAATCCTTTCGGCCAGCTATTCCAGGGAAGGTCTTCATAATCTTTTTTCAGCACCGTAAAAAGGGCGTAGTCCCTCAGCCAGTATTTCTGTTTCTCAACAAACCGGCTGTAGTCCTCAGAAAAAGTGCCGTACCTGCCGGGCTCATTTTTGAAACGCAGCCAGGAGAGCCTGATAAAATTTTTAAGCTGTTCAGTCGAATAGGTGTAGTCAGCAATGCATTCCGGACTACCGCAATGATACTTTTCTACCTCCTCCGTTTCCAAAAAACCATCTTCAGCCAGTTTCTCAGGGCTTATGAAGATGTGGCTGCCTGCGAAAGCAGATCGGCTGCTGTAAGGGGAATAAAATGAAGAAACATCTACAGGCGAAGTCGGAAGGACCTGCCATACTCTGAATCCTGAATTTCTTAGAAAATCCGCAAAACGTTCGGCACTTCTTCCAAGTCCTCCTGTCCCAAACGGCCCGGGCAAAGAGGATAAATGCATCAAAACTCCGCTTCTTCTATCCAAAAACCTTACCTCCGTTTTTCCTATATCTATTGGTCAGTCTCTTCAGGCAGAAGGACCAGGCAGGAAAGCGGCGGCAAGGTCGCCTCTATCGAGTACTGGCGGCCGTGGAACAATATCTTTTCTGCTTTTATTTCGCCCAGATTTCCAATGTTTGATCCGCCGTACAGGAAAGAATCACTGTTCAAAGCTTCGCGCCAGACAGTATTTCTTGGCACTCCTATCCTGTATCCATTCCTTACTACAGGGGTAAAGTTCCCAATAAATATTGCTTCCTTCCCATCCTTACCCCGCCGCAGGAAAGAAACTACACTTGAGGACAAGTCCCCGCTGTCTATCCATTCGAAGCCGGCGGGATCATAATCCTGTTCCCAAAGCTGGGGTGTGTCTCTGTAGAAATTATTGATATCTTTGAACCAAAGGAGTATTCCCTTGTGAATATCATCTTCCATCACGTGCCAGTCAAGACTTATGTTATGATCCCATTCCCTCTCCTGGCCAAACTCGCATCCCATAAAGAGGAGTTTTTTGCCGGGATGTCCCATCATCCAACCCAAAAGCAACCTGAGGTTTGCAGCTTTCTGCCAACTGTCACCGGGCATTTTGCCCCACAGAGATCCCTTGCCGTAAACTACTTCGTCATGGGAAAGGGGGAGAACAAAGCTTTCAGAATATGCATACCACATGCCGAAGGTAAGCTTATTGTGGTGATATTGCCTGAATACAGGGTCTTTGGACATGTATTGCAGAATATCGTGCATCCAGCCCATGTTCCACTTGAACCCGAAGCCAAGACCGCCAAGCCATGTAGGACGGGATACCATCGGCCATGAGGTCGATTCCTCTGCAGTCACCTGCACGTCCGGATATTCCATATATATTGTCTCATTGAGTTTTTTAAGGAAATCAATTGCTTCTATGTTCTCTTTGCCCCCGTACCGGTTTGGGATCCATTCCCCCTCTTTCCTGGAATAATCCAGATAGAGCATTGAGGCGACCGCGTCGACACGCAGACCGTCAACATGGTATTTATCCAGCCAGAAGTGGGCTGAGGAAAGAAGGAAACTTCTTACCTCGTTCCTCCCGTAATTGAATATGCAGCTTTTCCAGTCCGGATGGAATCCTTTCCTCGGATCCTCGTGCTCATAAAGGGCTGTTCCATCAAATTTTGCAAGTGCAAAAGCATCAGCAGGAAAATGAGACGGCACCCAGTCCAGTATTACTCCTATACCTGCCCTATGTAGAGAATCTATGAGTTTTCTGAAATCGTCAGGCGAACCGTATCGTGCTGTAGGTGCAAAATATCCTGTAGTCTGGTATCCCCAGGAACCATAAAAGGGGTGTTCCATAACAGGAAGAAACTCCACATGGGTAAAGCCATTCTCAACAAGGTAAGGAGGCAGCTCTTCTGCAAGTCCCAGCCAGGAGAGGAATCCGTTTTCCTCGGTCCTTCTCCATGATCCTGCGTGCATTTCATATATAGACTGAGGAGAAGAAAGGGAGTTTTTTTCTCCTCTTGATGTCATCCATCCGCTGTCACTCCACTGGTATGAGAGATCCGGGGAAACCCTTGAAGCAGTATCTGGGGGCGTTTCACAGAAAAAGGCAAAAGGATCACTTTTATCCAGTTTTTCTCCTGTATTGGTGGTTATTGAGTATTTGTAAGAAGACCAGTCTGGAACGTTGGGAATAAAACCCTCCCATATGCCCGACGAGTCCCATCTTGGTGCAAGCTTATGGCTCTCTCTGTCCCATGCATTAAAGTCTCCCATAACAGAAACTTCCGCAGCACTTGGCGCCCAGACAGCAAAGAGAATCCCATCTTTTCCTTCGTTGATCATCCTGTGTGCGCCAAGAAAATTATAAAGTCTGCAATGGCTTCCTTCACGAAAAAGATAGATGTCTGTCTCTCCTGCGAGACTGAGACCATGGATGACACTGCTCTTTGTTTCTTTTTTCAACAGACGCACCCCCCTGCTTATAATGATGTTATTATAGCTGATAAGCCAAGGATCCTGACTATCCTGACTTAAGTGATTCGGAGGTATGCTTATGGACTCATTGTTTTTATACAACAAGATCGACAAAAAAATAATATCTCTTCTGGGATCAGCAATTGGCAGCAGAAATGTTTCCACTGATGAAGAAAAACTGGCCTCATATTCACACGACGAAGTGCCATCTGCCTCATACGAGGGTAAATACCGGGCAGAAGCACTCGTATTTCCTGAATGCAGCACCCACGTTTCAGAAATAATGAAAATAGCTTCAGCCAACAGGATACCTGTTACCCCCAGGGGTGCTGGGACAGGACTTTCCGGCGGTGCGCTCCCCGCATTCGGCGGAATTGTGATGTCCTTCGAAAAGATGAATAAAATTCTCGAACTCGATGAGAAAAACCTTACTGTGACAGTTGAACCCGGAGTAGTGACATCAGAGATAAGCAAACTCGCAGCAAGACACGACCTCCTTTACGCAGGGGATCCATGCAGCGGTGACGCCTCCTTTATTGGGGGGAACATCGCTGAAAACGCAGGCGGCAACAAAGTTATAAAGTACGGAACAACGGGCGCACAGGTACTTGCACTTGAGGTAGTTCTGGCGGACGGGAATGTGATATGGTTTGGCGGTAAGAGACGCAAAGACGTTACAGGACTAGACTTTAAAAGTCTCATAGCAGGATCTGAAGGTACCCTGGCGATAATCACAAAAGCCGTTCTGAAACTTCTCCCGCTTCCCAGGCATTCGGTAGACCTGCTTGCGGCCTTCCCTGATCCGGAAACTGCAATAGCATTTGTGCCTAAAATAATCAAAAAGGGAGGAATAATTCCCGCATCAATAGAATTCATGGATAAAAAGGCTCTGGAACTGGTTGAAAGATACCTGAGCAATCCAGTGCCGGCAAGCGATGCAGGAGCAGCTCTCATAATACAGCTTGAAAATAACGACCTGGAAATTCTTGAAAAAGAGTACGAGAGGATCGGGGCTCTTTCAAAGGAAAACGGGGCATTCGAAGTTTATGTGGCTGACACAAGAAGCACGAAAGAAAGAATATGGCAGGCTCGTAAAGCAATACCTGAGGCAACTTCATTCTTTTACAGCCGGTATACAAAAGAAGATCTGGTCGTCCCGATAGACAGAGTCCCCGACCTACTCGAAAAGATAAAGAAAGTCTGCCAGGACAGGGACCTGGAATGGGTGGCATACGGCCACGCCGGTGACGGCAATATGCACTGCACCGTAATAGGACCCGATACCGGGGACTGGCACGAGATCCTTCAGAAGGCACAGCAGGAAATATACACCGCTGTGCTGGAGATGGGAGGTACTCTTTCAGGGGAACACGGAATAGGATTTAAAAGAAAAAAGTTCATGAAACTATTCCTGGACAAAAATCAGCTTGAACTCATAAAAAGGGTAAAGCTTGCCTTTGACCCGGACAATATACTTAATCCCGGCAAACTTGTGGAGTGGAACGAATAAGGAGAGAGCCCTGCTAAACAGAAAACCCCTCCCCTTTATTTATCTATCTCTATTTTCCTTAATTCCCTGCGAAGGATCTTACCTGCGGCAGATATCGGGAATTCTTTAAGAAAACCTATCTTGCGGGGCACTTTGTAGTGGGCAAGGTTTTTCTTACAGTAATCGATAAGCTCTTTTCCCGTGGTTTCTTTCCCCTCTTTGAGTATGACAAATGCCTTAACTATTTCACCCGCCAGATTGTTACTCTCTCCTACTGCTGCTGCAGACTGAACAGCCGGATGCTTGCACAGAACGTTTTCAACCTCCTGCGGATATACATTAAAGCCGCTTACAATGATTATGTCAGTAGCCCTGTCTACTATCTGTACATAGCCATCTTTATCCACACGGACAACATCACCTGTGTTGAACCATCCATCGACAAATCGTTCTCTTGAATTTACATCGTCCCTGAAATAACCTGACACTACAGAAGGTCCTTTCACCCACAGCACTCCCTCTTCGTGCATATCAAGGACCCTGCCTTCTCTGTCCCTTATCTGCACCTCGTAAGTGTCGAAGAATTGCCCCACTGTCCCAAGTCTGCTGTCGTCAGCGCTATGACCGACAGCCACGACCGGCGAACACTCAGTAAGGCCATAGCCTTCAAGTATTCCAGTTCCAAGGTATTCTTTGCTCCTTAAGTTCATCTGTACGTTCAGTCTGTCTCCGCCTGTTATCACAAATTTAATGCCTTTTAAATGCTCTCCTTTTTTTGACAACGCTCCCAGAAGGAATACCATTGTCGTGGGGACTCCTATTATGCAATTGGCGCCTGATGCCTTTATTGCTTCGATAGTACGTTCCACCGGGACAAAACCAGGCAGTAATACCTGACTGCAGCCGCTCATAAGTGCAAGCATTCCTGAAACGTTGAAGCCAAAGGAATGAAAGTTAGGAAGTACGTTTAGTATCACCGAATCTCTGTCAAGAAGCCCCGGGACATGTTTTTTGATAGGGTCGATATTTGAGAGCAGATTTGAGTGGGTACAAGGAACTGCTTTCGGCCTGCCCGATGTCCCTGATGTTGAAAATATGACGGCGTGATCCTCACTTTCAGGCATGCCTTTTACACATTTGAATTGCCTATCAAGTTTTTCCAAAGAAGTGGTGAATATCCCGAACTTCATCCCTTCAAAGACGTGCCCTGAAAGATCGTTTCCCTCGGCAACAAATACTGTTGCAGGATCCAGCTTATGCAGGGTTTCTCTCAGATTTTCATGTCCGGACCTCGCGTTGACGGGGGCGACAGCTCCTCCCAGTCTCCAGCATGCAAGTGACAAAGCGATAACTATCGGTGAATTGGGCAGGATAAAGGCGATCCTCTGTCCTTTTTGAAAACCTGCTTCTTTTAATTTTTCCTCGCAGTCAATAGCAAGGCTGTTAAGTCTGTTCCATGACCACCATCTGCCATTCCACCAGAGGCAGTCTTCAGATTCTCTGTTTTTCCACGCGGACTCGAATCTTTCCTCAAGTCTTTCCTGCTTTTTTATCTCCATAACGCCAACTCCAAAATAATAAAAGTAATCTTCCGGATAAGAGGGCGATTACACCTGCCACCTTATTTCATGATCCCTTATTATGATATTTTGTTGTTTCCATGGTCAATCTATATTTTTTGTTCTTACCCTTCTCTGGAAAATGCCCTTTTCGTTAGGGCAGAAGACTATTGCCATGGCCTTGTTGAGCGGACCGTGGGTCCTGGGATCTATCGTCAGCGTAGCGTGGGCTGCAGGAAAATTCCTGGTAGAAAGAAGGGCATGCCTTATTGCCTCTCCCCTGTAGCCTGATGCGCTGTAGAGCGCATTTGCTATCCACATAACTCCATCATATGCCAGTATGGCTGATTCCACATCAGAAGGCGGGCAATTCTCATTGTAAAGGGTCCTGAAATCTTTCAATACAGAACGTATCTGGGGGTCAAGGTCAGAGACTTCATTGACCCACCAGCTGCCTAAAAACGCACTGTCACTTCCCACAGCCATATTCTCATTGTAACCTTCTGCCAGCACTGTGTTTCTGTAACCGGCATCCCTTGCAAACCTGAAGAGAGATCTGATGTTTATCTGTTTTCCGGGAATTATCAGCACCTCGGCTCCGCTTTTGGCGATCGCTTCCATGGCCGCTCTGTGGTCGGCATTTCCATTCATCTGACCGCTGATATCTGCTGTGATCTTCCCCCCAAAGATCTTTACCCATCTAAGAGCCGATTCATGGAGCATGAGGGTCGTTTCGTCACTAGCGTCGTAAAGAAAGGCTATCTCCCTCTTTGAAAGCCCCTGTACCGCAAAATACGCCAGCATTTTTGCTCTGGCATCAGTGTCATTAGCTATGCGAAAAGCATAAAGATAGGGTTTTTCACCCTTCATAACGGCTCCAGGTGTCAGGTCTGAGGCGGTTATCACCAACGGAACGCTTATGTCATCCGCTATTCTTGACATTAGCTGGGCCTTTTCCTGTGACGCAGGTGTTATCATGACAAGTATGCTCTCGTCCTTCATGACCTTCCTGATACTCTCCTCTGCTTCAGAGCTGCCGTGGGGGAGGTCGTAACCTACTATTTTGATCTTGTAGCCCCTTACTCCGCCCTGTTTGTTTATCTGTTCGACTGCGAGCTGGGCAGCCCTCAGCTGGTTGTGGCTCGACTGTGCGGCGCTGCCTTTCATGGGAGCGAAAAAGGCTACTCTGAATTCATCCCCAACGGGGTTCCGCTGGCTTCCTATCTGAAAAAAGAGAACCACTATCGCCAATAATGCGGCAATGAGAACGATGCCGTTGTAGAATGATTTCTTTCTGATCCACATTGTCCTCGGTTTATTCGATATCCCGCCTGCTATCCTTCTCAGGTTTCCAGGCATTGCTACCAGCTCATTAGGGGCTTCCTCCTCAGAGCTGCACTCTGCGCGCTCTTCCTTTATGACATGCTTCAATGTAAGCAGTACATCCTCTGCCTCTTCATGAGTAAAACCGAGATGCTCTGAGAGTTTCGCCCTGAAGTGAGTCTCAGTTCTATTGCTGATGTTCGAGTTTACAGACCATCCTGATTTGATCATATAGCGCAGGGCAAATGTCAGCCTGAAATTTGCAGCACTTTCACCAGGGTTCCTCGCTTCGAGGAACTGAGAGAGCCTGTCCGGATCTTCCAGGATACAGAGACCATAATCTTCAATAAGTTTTTCCAGTACTTTTTTCATACCCTCAGCCAAAGATAACACTCCCCATGCTTAAGAGTATAACTTGCCCGGAGCAGGTCCGCAATAAATCATCCCAAACTTAAGCCCAAAATGTCTGCCCAGCATAACAAAAAAAAACGCAGGACCGGCCGGGCCCTGCGCATTCGGTCCTGAAGAGATGAACTGCCTTATCTTTATGATCTACTTGTCGTTAAAGATCGCATCATTGATGCGTTTTTCTTTTTTTTCGTAGAAAGAAAGTATGAGAGATTCCAAATACACCTCAGCCTTCCATCTGTATGGCCATTTGTGTTCTCCGTCCCTGTCCCTGGATGAGAGCACAGGTTCGCCTCTCATCTCCGAGCCGTAACACTCCACAGTACAGATCTTCCTTAACTGCACCGGCGTCAAAGGAGTTCCGTTTTCAGGGCATGGCATTGATTCCTCAAATAGCAAAAGGTCTGCGACATCAGGTTTGAAATCCCTGCCCCAGCAGCAGCCTGTCCTGTGATAATCCGGTCTGTTGCCGCCGACCACGAAGTTTTTGCCGTCCACCAGCGACTTGTCAGCGACCATTTGAACTCCATCAGGTACTCCTATAGGTCCGCAAAAACCTGCAACCTCACCAAAGGATGAGACAATTTCCCCGTTTTCGGCCTTTCTGAAGGATGCCCCTTTGAATTTTGAATCTACATAAGCATTCAGCTTGTTTATGCTTATATTCTTGTCTCCCCTGATCATTGCAAACAGAAGAGTCTTTTTCCCATCCGGCAAAATAACAGTGTAAAGCATAGCCTTGAGCGTCTGTTTGGGATCCAGGCCAAGCTGTTCACAGAGGAGGGTAATAGTGTGTGCCCCCGGAGTATGGACATCTTCTACATCTTCCTCTTCCTGATTCGAGTTCACCGGTTCAGTGGCATATATGAAGGCAGAGTCATGGTAATAATAACCGGATCCGGGACAGGTCAGGCCTTCCAGCTCATAAAGCGACCCTTTGTTCGTTGAGCAGACACCTGCCATTTTGTTGATAGTACATGAGCTTACTTCAAGAAGATAGTCAAAATCCGGAATGTAACGCTCCGTTATAGAGCGGATAGTGTCAGCAGCCATTGCTGTCTTCATTTTCACATCTTCTTCAGTACTTGCCCATCCCCAAAGTTTTAACTTTCTTCCTGAGATAGCCAGCCAGGAAAGTGCTTTTTCTCCATATTCCCTTACGTAGCGCTCAGCAAGTGAGTGGACGGATTCATCCGAAGCGCTGCAGTCTATATGTTGTATCCCGTTTTTTTCAAGGAGAGCTTCAGCGAGGTCTTCAGAAATACTGTTCAGAGTGCTCCTGCCGATAGGAAGGAGTATTATCTCCCCGCTTTTTGCGTTAAAAACACCTGCGCCTTCCGTTACAAGGCTGATGAGCCCCAGATCCTTTACCTTTGCCGGGGGATTTTTTGTTACAGGTATAAAAAGTTCTCTCATTTGTCTACCTCCTTCGCAGATTACATATATAATACTACATAGTTTACAATATATCCATTTGTATTATATTTAACAATAACATTACCCTAAGTCCACATATTTCTGACACACACAAGATCAAAGTCCTGAATCACAGAGCTCGACAACTTTGATCACAGATGTTACCTTTGTATCCGGAGGTCAGATGATGAAGAACATTTCACACTGCTTATTGCTTATTTTATCCCTGCCCATACTCTTTCTGACTGCTGCCGCAGGATGGCGTGTGGATGTTTTTCAAATTGAAGACCATCAAGGCCGACTCATTTTCCAATCTCCGGTCTCCCTTGGACACAAATTCACAACACGCTACATACATTCAGTCGAACTGACCCCTGTAGAGGACGAATATAAAATTGTAAGAGGCCTTCTTTGGACATGGGAAGAGAGGGTCAGGTCGACAAACGCCGGACTTCCTTTCGACAGGCCCAAATACGGCAGATTCATAGACACAGGTGAATGGATGATCTTCCAGGGCGGAAGGATGTCATGGAAGGAATACTATTACAGGGTAGGCAATAAAAATATCGGACGGAATCAGGTTACACTTGAGCCATTTGGGCGAAGGAATTTTTTTGAATTATTCGAAGGAGAACGGCTTATAATAAGGATCCTTAAAATGCCGCTGTTATCAGCTAAATTTTACAGGACAGACATACTCGAAAGGGCTCCGATGGGAATTCCACCCATGGAAGGCGGCTCACGCTGATCAGACATAAAGGTCAAGCATAAAAAAGACTATTCCTGAAGCACCTATCATTATTTCAGGAAGAGATTCCAGTTTTTCCCTCCACTCTTCAGCTGCCCTGCTGAAGGCCCTGCTTACCAAAGGGATCAGTACTAACTGCACCAGCATCACTTTTATCCAGAAAAAAACAAAATCGACAAGATACATTTTGAAGCCGATCTGGCCCAGGACTATTCCCAGGCGCATCGAAAAAAAGAGCGAGACTATCATCGCAGGCGCAAGCATTGAACGTATCGCGTCGAATATCTCAGGTATCTGGACGTTGTCTACGATCCTTGACTTCGTAACTCCCCTTGACGGCGAAACTACTGTGAGCAGCAGCAGAAACATCGCAGTACCAAATTTCCCCCACGGTCCCGTTACAGTCCAGAGCGATGTTGCGGTAAATGTTTCAAAGCTGAAAATACTGCCGGGCATCCCCCTGTGGAGAGCATACCAGGATAGAGTTCCGCCCATGGCTATCATTGTCACTGCCAATTTTGAGAGGACAAATAGCTCTTTGCTGTCAAACGACTGATATATTTCTCCTGAAAAAATTTTCATCCCCCTGATATAGAGCCCCTGTGATACCAAAAGAAGGAATATCATTATGACGAAGTCCCCCTCGGTTTCCACAAACTGGGGAAGGGATCCCATAGGTATAAATAGGAATATCATAAGCAGAGAAAGGCAGGATGCATAAAGCAAGGGAGGCGGGCACTTATCTGAGCAGCGTCCGGACAGAAACCTTCTGTAAGGGGCAAGCAAGGAAACATCAGTGCCGCGGATGTCGTAGAGTACGTTTTCTGCCCCTATCAAAAGCAAAGATATCGTCAAAACAAGGGTCAAAAACGAGATGCCGGAAATAAATGTGATCAAAAAAGAAAAAAACATTTTTTAGCCTTTCTGCGGTATCGGGTATTTTTTTGCACCGTTGAATTATACTACATCGGCAAGTCCCTTTTCTCTGAGTTTCGTAAGAACCGATGGCTCTATCGTTTTCAATTTGTACTTCATCCAGAAAGCAAGTAGAATTGCTCCTACGCCAAAAAAGAGCCCTGAAAATGTGCCTCCGAAAATATCGGCCAAAACACCGGCAGTCAATGATCCCAAAGGACCGATACCAATGTTTCCAACAGTATAGAGGCTCATTACACGCCCCCTTTTGTCATCCTCGATTATGCTCTGGACCAGAGTATTGAAGCAGACGGATCCTGTTGACATTCCGAAACCTAAAACGGTAAGGGCCGCACAGGAGAATTCTATCGATCTTGAAAGAGAGAAGGCCGCAAGTCCGAATCCAAACATGCCTACACTGTATATTGCCCTTATGTGCAGCTTCCACAGGGGAACGAGGCTTGCCTGGTAAATGACCCCGGTAATAGCTCCAAGTCCTACCGAACCAAGAAAAAACCCCAGAACGGATGCATCCCCGTGAAAGACATTCCTGGCAAAGAAAGGCAGCAACGTGCTGTAGGGAAAGCAAAGAAAGAAAAAGAGTGAGGATGTCATAAGTATTCTCTTCAGCGCATGAAATCGCATCGTATAATCCAGACCCTCTTTGAAGCCCTGCCATCCGGTCTGACGGACCGGCATTTCAACTTTTTTTATCTTCAGGCGCGTGAGTGAAAATATTACTGCGATATACGCTATCCCGTTAAGGAAAAAACACATCGTCTCTCCCACTGCCCGGATCGCAAACCCCGCAAATGCAGGACCTACGAGGCGCGCAAGATTAAAGATCGTAGAGTTTATGGTCAGGGCACTGTTTAGCTGGTCAGGCCTGTCTAACATCTTCACGACGCTTGCCTGACGTGCGGGAAGATCTACAGAGGTAACTAATCCCAGCATGAAACTTAAAAAGAGCACCTGCTGGTATCTGATTATTCCTGTGAAGTCAAGAAATGCCAGTGAAAAAGCCTGTAACATGCAGAGAGACTGCGTAATTATCAATATCTTCTTCATATCGTACCGGTCCAGGATGTGTCCGGCAAAAAAACCTGTAATTAGTATCGGGGCCTGATTTGAAAGCTCCACAAGACCAAGCCCTGTTGCAGAACCTGTGAGCCTCAAAACAAGCCAGCTCATAGCAAGTCTCTGCATCCAGGTACCAACAAGAGATACAGACTGTCCAAATATGAATATTCGAAAGTTTCTGGCCCCAAGAGCCATAAAAGCCTTCATACGATAGATCCTGCTCAGCATTTGATTTCTCTCCAAGCTTAGGTTTACATTACAGTATACCAGATGCTTTCTGTTTCATAAGCACCAAAAACGGCCCCGCATCAGCGAGGCCGTTTTTGGTGAACTATTGCTGAAAGTACTCTTACTTAATGAGTCCCTTCTCTTTGTAGAACTTCGCTGCACCGGGGTGGAGAGGTGCTGTAAGTCCGTCAAGTGCGCCCTTAAGTGTGATTTCCTTACCCTTTGCGTGAACTGCTGCGATATCGTCAAGGTTCTTGAACATTGAACTTACAAAATCATAGATCTGCTGTTCGGGAACATCTTCGTGGGTAATGAGGATAGCCATAACGGCAGGTGTTACTGTGTCCTTGTCTATACCCTTGTATGTCCCGCCGGGGATCTTGCTGGCGACAAAGAAGGGATACTGCTTATGGAGCTTGTCGAGGAATGCCTTGTCAAAGCTGAGAAGTCCTACGTCTTTGGTCGTTGTGAGGTCCATGATCGCTGCTGTCGGGAAACCGGCGACAACGAAGCCTGCATCGATCTGGTTGTCCTTAAAGCGGCTTGCAGTAGCACCGAAGTCAAGGAAGTTTGCCTGCTTAAGATCTTTGTAGGTAAGTCCCGCTACTCCGAAAATAGCCTGCACGTCGCCTTCAACGCCTGATCCGGGAGCTCCTACGCCTACGCGCTTGCCTTTAAGGTCATTGATCGATTTGATGCCTGCATCCTTGGCGATGACGACCTGTACGTGTTCAGGATAGAGGGAGGCTATGGCGCGAATATTCTTGAGGGGCTTGCCCTGGAACATAAGCTCACCGTTTACCGCCCAATAGGTGATGTCGTTCTGTACGAACGCGATCTCGATACCCTTCGTGGAGATAAGGTTGGCGTTTGCTACTGAAGCATTTCCTGTCTCCGCCGTGCACTGGATCTTGCCGTCTTTTGTTACCGCTGCTGCAAGGGCTCCGCCTACTGCATAGTAGGTGCCGGAAGTGCCGCCTGTTGCGACGGACATGTATGTTGCTGCTGAAGCCACTGCTGTAAATGAAAATGCTGCAAGAAGCGCTACAAGTGTTACGATGATGACTTTCTTCATTAATTGTTCCTCCCTATAATGAATTTATGTTTGTTGAACGAACTGGTATCAGCCCGCATACAACCAGATTTTATAACATAAAACTGTGTAGTGAATCAGTATTTAATACATAAATTTGCCTATTCTGACTTATCTGCATCTTCCGCAACTGCCTCAGATGCTCTCTTCCTAGCGATTCTTTTCGCTTTTGCTGTCTGTATTACATAAATTAGCACCAAAACAGCAATTCCGCCGGCGTCCGTCATGCTGCCCGGAATAAGGAGGCCCAGAGCTCCTGCAAAGGCTATCAGCCGGAGATACAGTGGTATAGAAGCTTTATAGTAGCCGATAGTAAACATTGACAGCAGGAATACTCCGAGCATTGCCGTGAAAATGGCCTGGACCATCTGAAGAGGAACCACATCTATAAACAGGAGCATAGGATTATAGACATAAATATAGGGGATCAGAAATCCCGCAAGGGCAAGCTTGAAGGCTGTTATGCCCGTCTTCATCGGATCAGATCCTGCGATGCCCGAGCCTGCATATGCCGCCAGCGCTACAGGTGGAGTAAGGTCCGCGGCTATTCCAAAATAGAAGACGAACATATAAGCTGCTTTTGCCGGTACTCCCAGTTTAAAGAGGGCAGGTGCCGCCATGGTGCTTGTGACTATGAAGTTGGCTGTTGTCGGCAGTCCTGTACCGAGGATTATACTGGCAAGCATGGTATAAAAGAGGGTAAGTATCTTGCTTCCGCCTGCAAGGGTGACTATTGCGTTTGCTATGCGAAGTGCCAGACCTGTAAGGGTACCCATACCTACTACCATTCCGACAGTGGCACATGCGCATGCAACGCCGATCGCACCCCTTGCTCCTGACTGGAATGCTTCCAGAATACGGGTCGGTGTCAATCTGGTTTCTTTGTTTAGCCACGAAAGAGCAAAGCTTACAAGAATGCCGTTAAATGCTGCTCTCAGCGGAGTATATCCGGCGATAAGAAAATAGATTATCGCGATCAACGGTATAAGAAGGAAACCTTTTGATTTTATGAGCGGCCAGAGCGGAGGGAGCTGCGCCCAGGGGATACCTTTAAGTCCGAGCCGCGTTGCTTCGAAGTGTACCTGGACCATGACTGCAAAGTAGTAGAGAAGTGCGGGAACTACTGCAGCAAGAGCTACTTCCAGGTATGGCACTCCAAGGAACTGTGCCATTATGAAGGCACCGGCTCCCATTACGGGAGGCATGATCTGTCCTCCTGTGGATGCAACTGCTTCAACTGCACCCGCAAAATGCGGCTCGTAACCAACGCTCTTCATAAGAGGAATGGTGAACATTCCTGTCGTACATACGTTTGCGACTGATGATCCTGAAACTGTACCCATAAGGCCTGAACTGACAACTGCGACCTTTGCAGGGCCTCCTGTAGACCAGCCCGCCAGAGCCATTGAAAGGTCGATGATAAATTTCCCAAGCCCCGTCTTTTCAAGCACAGAACCGAAAAGTATGAACATGAAAACAAAGGTCGAAGATACTTCCAGCGGCGTGCCGAAGATGCCTTCAGTTCCCAGGTACATGTGGTTTACGATGCGTTGCACCGAAAATCCCCTGTGGGCTATCATTTCCGGAAGTGAGCGCCCGAAATAGCAGTACAGGAGTGCTGCAACAGCAAGACATGGCAGTACCGGGTTCGATATCCTCCTGGTAGCCTCCAGCAATGTCACTATGAGAAGGAAGCCCATAATAAGGTCAGTCTGTGTAGGAAGTCCGGCCCTTGTCGTCAGTTCGTTGAAGAAAACGACAAGATACATGGCAGAAGCAACTCCGACCGCGCCAAGTATAAAGTCATAAAAGGGTATTCCGCTGGTCTTCGATTGTTTAGAGCTCGCCGGGTAGAGAAGAAAGACAAGACACAATGTAAAGGCAAGGTGAACAGCTCCCTGTTTTTGAGCCAAAAGCAGGCCGAAACCTGAAGTATAGAAATGGAAGCAGGACATCGCTATAGCTATCAACGCTACAAGTTTTGCCTGCCAGCCATCCAGTGCCCTGAAGCGCGCTTCTGTATCATACTTGCGCATAAGGTCATCAAGATCTATCTTCTGAACTCCTTCCTGCACCAACTCTGCTGTTTTTATTTCTGTTTCACTCACTAATAATTCCTCCCTCGTGGAGACTTTGCATAAGCTGCATTTTTTGCACAAACACTTTTAATACTCGTTTATAAAATTCAATCTGTCAAGGCTTCTCTATAAGATTTTTGAATATTAAAGATTTTACTGGTTTAATTTGATACTGTTTTACATATCGAAACAGAACGTGATGTACCAAGCCTGTTGGCTCCCGCTGCTATCATAGCCTCTGCGCTTTCTCTGTCCCTTATCCCTCCCGACGCTTTAACACCTATTTCAGGTGGAAGGCAGTTTCTGATAAGTTCAACATGCCTGACCGTTGCCCCACCGGATAAAAATCCTGTTGAAGTTTTGAGAAAATGTGCACCTGAAGCGACTGCTTCACTGCAGACTCTAATTATTTCATCGTCTCCCAAAAGGCAGGTCTCGAGGATCACTTTGACCTTACAGTCGGGAACAGCCCTTACGACCCCTGCGATATCCTCTCTGAGCATATCGTATGAACCATTCTTGGCATGTGAGATGTTCATCACCATGTCAATTTCTGCCGCCCCGTCCTTAAAAGCCCTCTCTGCCTCATAAGCCTTTGTTGACATTGTGTTAGCTCCGAGAGGAAAACCCACAACAGAACAAACCTTTACACCTTTGCCCTTAAGTCTTGCAGCAGCCAGAGAGACATAACAAGGATTGACGCAGACTGATGCAAACTTCCACTCAGAAGCCTCCTCGCAGAGCCTCAGAATATCATCTGTTTTTGCTGCAGGATCCAAATTTGTGTGATCTATTAAAGATGCGAGGTCCAATTGTGCCACTCCATTTTATTCTACCCCAAATCCATGATTCTGTACCACTTCATCGAAGATCAACAGTCCCGGAAGTGCGCTGGCCCTTGGATATCTGTGTGTTATTTTATGGTAGACCAGCCCGGGCGGATCTTCCGAGATCTTTTGAAATACTATCCTCTCATTTCCCATCTTAAGTTCTTCCATAGCTGAACAAGGGACCATACACCACTGGCCCGGCTTGTCCATGAACGAACCTACAAGATTTACAGAATCAAGCCTCATTTTGGCAGTTCTAATCGGGTCCCAGATATGGTCGTGCCACAGGCGGTATCCACTGCTCCATTCGATGTAGAACTCAAGCTCCGGCATCAAAAACTCGGGTTGGATGACACTTGATACATTTTCATCATCGTTCGGTATTCGGGCGACCACAAGACCTTCCTTAAAAAAGGGATCGATCTGAACATACCTTGTCGTCTCCTCATGGAGGACAATGGCAAGATCTATGGCGCGACTTTCAACTGCCTGGTACATCTTGTCGGTGGGGTCTGTCAACAACCTGAGGTAAACAGGAGGCTCATGCTCAAGCAGGTCCTTGTATACTTTTGGCAGAAGTCTGTAGTTTACTGTCTCGGAACCTCCTATTGCAAGTGAAAAGGCAGAGCCTGGATTACGTGCGTTCGCTATCTCCCTGCTCACCTCCTGCCATTTCAGCGCAAGAGGCAAAAAACTCTCGCCTGCGGGGGTAAGGCTTATCGATTTCATTCCTTTCTGGCGGTCAACAAGCATCATGCCCATTTCGCTTTCGAGCTCATTCAGGTTGTAACTTACTGTAGATTGAGTAACATTCAAGAGCTCAGCAGCTTTTCCAAGCGTCCTGGACATAGAAACAGCCAAAAAAGTTTCGATCCCTTTTTCATGCATTGGCTCTCACTCCTACAGCATTATTTGAATGCGTTTTGACTATAATTCCTATCGCTACATTATGCAAGTAATTATAAGATTATTTTATCCTGTTTAAGAGAGTACACATGAAGATCCGGCCATATAATATCCGGCAGGATCTTCATTGCCGATCATCGGAACAAAGTCTGCCGGATAGGATTATTGGACAGGAACAAGCTTATCTTTCGCTCTTTTTTCTGCCGGACTGCAAATGCACAGACCAAGATGCAAAAAAAGACAATGCAAGGGCAGCCGCAGTACAGATCAATATTTCAATTATCTGCATATCAAAAGCCTTTCTACCTTGTAAGCAGAGTCAGCATTGCTCCCGCAGCAACTGCTGTCCCAATTACTCCGGCTACATTTGGCCCCATTGCATGCATCAGGATGTAAGACCCGGGAAATTCTTTTTGAACGACCTTCTGACAGACCCTCGCCGCCATTGGTACAGCTGAGACACCGGCTGCACCGATTATCGGGTTGACCTTTCCTTTTGTAAAAACCTTCATCGCCTGTCCAAAGATAACTCCTCCGGCTGTGCTGAAAATAAAGGCTACCAATCCAAGGCAAATTATCATTATCGTCTCGATCCTTAGGAAAGATTCGGCATTCATAGTCGCGCCGACCGATATTCCAAGGAAGATAGTAGTGGCGTTCAGGACCTCATTCTGCGCCGCAAGACTTAATCTTTCTGTACATCCGCACTCGCGCAGCAGGTTTCCAAACATCAGCATACCTATGAGAGGGACAGACGCCGGAAGAATAAGTCCGCAGGCAATAGTGGATACTATCGGGAAGAGTATCCTCTCGCTGCGTGAAACAGGGCGAAGCTGCTGCATCTTTATAGCACGGTCTTCTTTGGTTGTCAGAAGTTTTATCACCGGCGGCTGAATAAGAGGCACTAATGACATATAGCTGTACGCAGCAACTGCTACAGCAGGCAGGATATCCTTTGCCAGCTTTGCACAGAGATAAATCGCAGTGGGACCGTCAGCCCCGCCTATTATTCCGATGCCCGCGGCTTCCTGGATCGTGAACCCCATTGTCATTGCCCCTATGACAGCGATAAATACACCCAGCTGGGCTGCTGCACCAAGCATAAATGTTATAGGGTTCGCAAGAAGCGGACCGAAATCTGTCAGAGCACCTATCCCCATAAAAATTATAATTGGATAGAGCTCGTGATCTATTCCAAATTTGACAAAATACAGAAAACCGCCTTCGTCAATAATGCCTGAAAGCGGAAGGTTGACTAAAAGACATCCGAACGCTATCGGAAGGAGAAGGAGAGGCTCAAATCCCTTGACCACTGCCAGATAAAGAAGAACAAATGAGACAAGAAGCATTATCAGGTTTCCGCCGCTAAGGGCGATAAAGCCTGACTGATCGATTACTCCCTTAAGAGCACTGATATAGAGTTCCATTTTAATTACTCTCTCCGGAGCTGTTTTTTGAAGATTTTACGGAAATTGAGGCACTCACCAGTTTATGGATAACGACCATCATAAGCATTAATCCTATTATCACAAGAAAAACTATGCTAAGAGATATAAATGACATTATCAGCGCACCGGAAGGGCCTGAAAAATGGGCACTCAATGAAATAACTTCAGACATATTAATGACCTCCAAGTTTACATACACACCAAAAGGACGGTATCCTGCACTCGACCTGGCCGGAAGAGCACATAAGCAGATACCTTTCGAGACAACTGGGGATACTCGGCAAACCATGCATCTCAGACCGAGATGCATGACCATGCACAATATTTGAAGGATCGCAGAGGTAAAAGTTTATTCCAGTTTTCGAATAGTTTTTATCGTATGAAAGGCTGACGGAAAGAGATCTTCTGATGTCAAAAAATACGGTTTTCCAAGGATCCGGGGGAGAAAAAACATTGCCCCAACATTAAAAAGACGATATACGTTTGGAAAAAATGTCTTGTTCCTTGTCCTGATATTAATGAGGCTTGCAGGAGCTATAGGTTCGGTCAGATTTACCAGCTCTGTGGGAAGTCCGTCTGTTTCGGGGACACTTGAAGAAAATGGACCGTTTCCGGTCGTTAGGGTTCCAATAGGAACAGCAGCCGGCCTTTCCCGACAAAGGTCAAAAGAGACACCGGCATGCCCCTGCGTGAGTAAAAAAGCTGAAGGGGATATGCAGCAGGAAATAATTACAATAAAAACTGTGACTAAAGGAAACAGCATCTTTTTCCCTTCATAGTCAAAAGAAACGCAGCGCATAGCCATTTGCCTCCAACTTTAACCGGCAGTATATCCCAAACCTGACATGATACAGATTTCTTAGAATTACGATATCAGTATGGTCTGTGACGTTATACCATTTTGTGAAAAATAATGCAAGAGTTCAGGTGCCAACCTGTTCAGGTGCCAACCATAAAAAGCTGTCCCGCAATTTTTCCGTGGACATTTCTAAGCCGATGCTTAACTATGGATCTTAAAAACAATAATTTTAAAGCAGTCAATGCT
>JBFXIQ010000001.1:60621-80328 GCA_050175815.1 Synergistaceae bacterium | reverse complement strand
AAAATACTATCTCAGCTCCGCTTTCTTTCAGACATGCCTCCATGGCCGGTCCAGGGACGCCGTCCCTTTCTCCCAGGAGGAGAAGTTTCTTACCTGCCAGTTTGCCCATGGCTGAACACCTCCTTAGATAATTTATTTTTGCTGTAACTCCTTACCGGACGATACTGCCTTACTTTGTGAGATTCTCTATCTCTGCCCTTATTGCTTCGATGGTGCACTCATCTTTTGAAAGGCGCTTAACTTCAACGCCGTCTTTCCAGAAGAGGAATGTGGGAAGTCCCATCACACGGAAGCCCATTGCGACTCTCTTGTTGGTTGAGCAGTCTACAGCTGTGAATTTGACTTTACCTTCGAAATCCTTTTCCATGTCATGGTAGAGCGGCTTCAGCGTCATGCAGGGAACACACTGCGGCCCCCAGAAATCCACAACTACGGGGAGTTCTTTCTCTTCACGGACCTCTGCGTCACAATTTTCTTTTGTAAGATCGATCATTGTTTTTCACCTCCGGTATTATAAAATTTTTGATCATATATTTATGCATCGGGCCTCGCTATATGGAGTGTCCTGTCACAAAACCAGTCATATGCCGTATCTTCCGGCACTTTCTGGTTTCTAAGGCGCTCAATGCTTGTGCCGATGATAAAAAGAGGTTTTGAAGGTTCAATGAGTGCGTCGGCATCCCTGGAGAGTTCTTTTGCAACTGTTCTGAGTTCACGTTCTGTCTCTGTCACAGTTACACATATTGTCCAAGCCTCTTGATCCTGACTGTCAAAGTCCGCATATCCAGGGATATGCACTCTTTTCTGCCCCAGCAGAAAAATATGCAGTTTTCCAAGGTCCTCATAGAATTTAGATAAATTATTCTCTGTCACTCTGAAAAAGAAGTATCTGTCTGTGTCTTTGAGTCTGCAAATATCCCATTCATACGGAGGTTCTTTTCTGTAAAGCTCAAAATCGTACCTGCTCCTGAGCAGGAGGTTTGTTCTGATAGAGCCGCAAGCTGCGTCGTAGTTACTGATCCATTTGTCAAGTGCGGCTTGTCCCGGAGGGATCTGTCCCCTGGTCCGTACTCCCCAGTTCGGGAAGGCCTCCATAAAAGAGAGGATCAGAGGATGTTTCGGCCATGTATATATGACGTGTCCATTCTCTCTCCTATAGAGTTCGTTTGCTGCGAGATCGGGCACTACGGGCAGTTGCTCGTTCAATGAATATTCCTTTACACTGTACTGTCCGCGAAATGCCTTTTCCATAAGCAGATAGAGACGGTTGTTCCACAGCGACAATTCGGGATCAAAGCTTTTAAAAGGTTCTGTCTTTATCCCGTATTCGGCTGCGATCTCCGCGCACGTTTTTATGCCGAGGTCTGTGAGGATGAACCCTCCTCCTGAAGCGGAGGCATAGCCGCTGTCGCAAAGATTTCGGAGAGTATACTTGTCTTCGCCGGCAAGGCTGACAGTCTCTTCATCCCAGCATGGAAAATCAGGTTCAAAAAGCAGAAGCCCCCTTCTTAAATCTGCATTTGTCATGTTTTTATTCTTCCGTTGTTTTCTGTTCGTCTGTCGTCAGAGCCTTCCAGAATGACACGCATGAGAAAAGCATGATGATACTGAAAGGAGCTGCTGCAGCAATAGATATTGTCTGCAGATTCTGAAGTCCGCCAGTCAGGAGAAGCACTATAGCGAGGGCTGCCATGAGTATGCCCCATATCCCCATCTTGACCTTAGTGGGGTTAAGATTTCCTTCTTCAGAAAACATCGACAGAACAAAGGTCCCAGAATTTGCGGATGTAACAAAGAATGTCGTGATAAGCACCAGCATAACGACTGACATTATCATGCCCATCGGATAATGCTTGTACATCTCAAATATACCCACCGAGATATCTTTAAGAACTTCAGACGAGATATTGATTTGATTCACAACTTCAAGGTAAAGGGCCGATGTGCCGAAAATAGCAAACCACATGAAACTGCCGAGTGCAGGTACAATCAGTACGCCGCAGACAAATTCGCGTATCGTGCGTCCCCGGGAGATCCTTGCTATAAACGAACCTACAAAGGGTGCCCATGAAATCCACCAGGCCCAGTAATATATCGTCCAGCCATGGAGGAATGCCTCATACTCTCCGCCATAAGGTGCCATCGTGAAGCTTTCTTTTATTACGCCGCTGAGATAATCTCCGATGCCGGTCATGAAGGATCCTAGTATTGATATGCTCGGCCCGACAAGAAAGAGTGCCGACATCAGAAATAGGCATATATATAGATTAAAGTCAGCAACCTTTTTTATGCCCTTTTCTATACCAAGTACCGCAGAGCCTGTGTAAAGAATGGCAAGTCCAGCGATAATTAAAATCTGTATCAATGTGGTCTTAGGTATGCCGAATAACACGCTGAGGCCGCTGTTGATCTGCAGAGTCCCGAGACCGAGCGAGGTCGTTATCCCGCCAAGAGTTGCGAATACGGCAAATATGTCAACAGTTTTACCGAATTTTCCTCGGACTGCCTTTTCTCCGACTAGCGGAATGAATATGGAACTGATAAGCCCGGGTGTGTTATGTCTGAACTGGTAATATGCAAGCGGCATCGCAATAACAGCGTAGCCTGCCCATGGATGCAGTCCCCAGTGCATGAAAGAAATCTGCATAGCGTCGCGGGCTGCCTGAACGGAGCCCGGTTCAGCCCCGAACGGGACCGCTCCGAAGTGATACAGAGGCTCGGCGGCGCCGTAAAAGACTAGCCCTACTCCCATGCCTGCTGAAAAGAGCATTGCAAACCAGGACAAATTACTGTATTCAGGTCTGGAATCAGGCGCTCCGAGGCGGACCTTTCCAAAGCGGCTCAGTCCGATAAATATGGCAAATGCCACGAATATGTTCATTGTAAGCATATAGCCCCAGCCATAATACTTTGTGAGTACACCATTTACTGTTTTTGCGAAATTGCCGAAAGTATCAGGCGAGATAATTCCCCAAAGGACAATCAGTATTGTTGTGGCAATGGAGATGAGGTAAACGGAATTGGTGTTTTTTTTCTTTATTTCAACCATATTTAAAATGCCCCCTCTCATAAAATTACATAGAGGACGGAACTGTGTGTAATGCAGTTCCGTCCGGAATAGTAAAACGCCCTTAGATCTTAACCTTGAAGACTGTTGGTTCTGTGATCTCAGTGGCCAGCGAATCCAGGGCAACTCCTACACGGTGGTAACGGAGAGCCCATTCTGCTTCCTTCGAAAGCTGTGGATCGCCAAGAGGGTATGGTACCGAAACTGTCGGGACCATTCTGTTTGATCCGACTGTTTTTGCTACATCAATAAGGTTGCACATAACGACAACCGGGAATCCTGCACGTTCGATTTCTTTTGCCATCGTTGCACCGCAACGCGTACAAGTTCCTCAAGTGGAGGTTAGGACCACGGCATCAACTTTTGCTTGTTTCAGCTCTGCGGCGATCTCGCGTCCGAATTTTGCGGCGAAGTTCTGTGTCGTGCCAGTTCCGACGGTAGTATAGACGTAGTCGTGGAGTTTTGCGAACTTGCCCTCTTTTTCATAGGTGCGCATTGCGTCAAGAGGAACGCCTCTGTCTGGCACTTTGCACATTGCTTCAGGGTCGAATCCGGCGTGTATTGTCTTATATTCACCTTCGGGAAGACAATCTTTGCCTGCTATGTTGTATTTGCCCCATTTCTGTGCCGATGCGCTCTGGATCCTGTCGGGGTTGTCGAATGGAACGACTCCGCTGGAAGTCACAATAGCTATGGTGCATTTGCTGAGGTCTTTGACTGCTGCTGCCGGTGGGATCCTGTCAGTTTTCGGGATTATGAGCTCTGTCTGGAATGGATCGCCGGCGATCTTTTTAAGGAGCATATCCATGACACGGTCTGCCGCCATGGTCGCATTGGGTGCCGGGATCTCGCTGCGAATGCCGCGCGGGAAATAGCCTTCCTCAGATGCAGGAAGAAGCTGTTCGCCTTTTGCGATCTTTTCGGCAAAATTGGCCATTGCGGTAAGGTCATCCTTCATAAAGGTTGCTTTCCTGCCTCCCCTGAAGATGTAGCAAACGCTCTTATACTCTTCAACACCGGGGTTTTCTTCGTTCATGGATGTTATGACTGGAACATTGTAATGCTCTGCGACTGCTTTGCAGACAAGTCCGCATCCGACTCCGTAGCGTCCTGCCAGAAAAGCTGGGCCAGCAAAGAAAATATCGAATTTCTTGGCGTCAAGCCATGCAAATATCTCTTTCAGAGCATCCTCTGTATGGTTGGTAATGTAGTTGTCTCCGACAACAAATGTATTGGTAACTTCTATATTCGGCATAATATTGTTCAGCATCATGGAACAGCCAATCGGTTTATCGTGGAAAATTGGCTTGCAGTCTGCTGCGTCTTCACCGCCGACCTGTCCGAAGAATTGGTTGATGTAATGAATAGCTTTCATATTTTTCAGCTCCTGATTTTTAAAAATCTGCACAGGTTCTCTTCGAATACCCACTGATGTGATTAGCACAGAACATCCCGTTGTTTTCCATTACGCATGAACCATCGGGATTGATGCATCCTTCCCATCCACCGGAATTTCCGTCACGGGCAAGAGCTTCAAGCTCTCCGATGACCTTCATCGGAGGCATCTCGTAATACTGTGAAACGTTGCCTGTAGTAACAAGCGCGTCTGATGAGGGATTCATGGAGACCAGTGGCTGAGATGCTCCGTCGCGTCCTGTTGATTCATCGGAAAGCCCGACCGTTTTAATGCCGAGGCGCTCAAATTCAACCAGCATAGCGGTGTAGTCAACGTCAGGATTGCCGTAGCCTTCCTCTGCAATAACCGCGGACTGCGCACCGATATTTACTGCTATCTGTCCTGCAATCTGTACACAGCGTAGCTTTTCTTCCATCTTTGGATTGAGCGTTGACATTATAACGCCAAGGAAGTTGATGGTTTTGCCGTGAGCGGAGTAGAGACGCTTGATCATTGGGTTTGTTGAGAACTCATATGTTGAGATCTTTGACGAAGATGGCATGAAGCTACCTGAAACCATGCAGCCGTCAAGGAGCTCGTTGGGATGCATAAGCGTGGGCAGCATTCTATTGCCGTCCCAGCCGTAGATCATAGTGTTGTACCCAAGTGCTTCCATCTGTGTCTGAGGCTGAAGCACATATACAACACTGGGAAGGGCCTTAGTTTTTTCATCGCGTTCTGCAATTGGGGGGAGATCGTAAACGTCTATCCTGTCTGGTTCAAGACTGCGCACACACTCTGCTATATGCTCAGCGAGACGCATTGCGCCCCAGCGGATAGCGTGATTCTTTTTCTGCTGTTCCCTCTGTTCAAACAGTTCGTCCGTGTCAGCGACAAGAACAAGATTGACCATGTCTCCCCAGATCGTATGGTGCTGGAATGGACCTCCGATGTCAATGAGTCCATCCTGAAAACCACCCCAATGCTTGCCGACAGCAAGAAGCGTTACGTCTTCAAGTACATGAGTACGTCCCATTCCTGCCTGTCCTAGCGGAGAAGTGACTCCCGGAAATGCGCCCTGACCGCCGCTGACCTTGCATCTGAATTCCACAGATTCCTTGACAGGGCATAGGCGTACCATATCGCCCGGATGGACGATTACGAGATCCGCATCTGTGATGTGGCTGTCTTCGCGGACAACATTCAGAGCTTCTTCCTTGTTGACATAGAGAACGCCTCTTGAGAATTGGGTCTTGTCAGCAAAGACGATGTCTTTGACTTTGAAACAGCCGATTTCGAGTCTCATTCTGTTTATTCCTCCTTTATTTTAGTTGTACGTGCTGAAAACGCATTCAACTTGCGTATTTAGAATCTGAATCACAAATATGCAGCACGTTTTTAACGCGTTCTGAAGGTACTCTATAGTGGACTAAAGTTCAATAATGAAAAAGTGTGTACCAATGTAACGTTTTTTACTACACATAAGATGAGAAGAAAGGCGTAAGCGGGTAAAAGTAGAAAGAGAGCCTGAAGACAAACTTACAAAGGGAGCCGGAGCCTATGGAATTACCCGGGACAAATGATACATACATATGGTCACCGAACGCCTTTCTCTGTTGGAAGGGAAAACCCAGACTAAAGCAATGGAATATTTCTTTGTTGCAACAGATGACTTTAGCAGAGAAATATTTACAGCAATAATGCCGGATAAGACCTCTCTGTCTCTGCCCTCAGATTCATGGATCAAAATATGGTGGACTGCTATCGGCATAATACAGTATAATCGCAGTTTCATTTGATATGCAGCGTAGAGGATATTTGCGCCTGGACGGTAAAAGCTTTCCTCATATGGTGACGATCGCCAGTTATCTGTATACTTGTTAAATTCTTTGCTGATATCTGATAAATGCTGTAACTGAAAGAAAAATCTAATAAAAAAGGGAAAATATGATGTCCAGAATACCGAATTTTATTCACAACACAGATATAGGGCAGAATTTCCTCATCGATCATTCTATAGTGGACTTTATGATCGGGAGGGCAAAGCTGACGGCTGAGGACAAAGTCCTTGAGATAGGGCCCGGTGAGGGCATACTCACAGAGGGACTCCTTTCGACCGAATGCTCGGGAGTATGTACTGTGGAGCTGGATACGAGACTCAAGCACACGATTGACATGCTGGCCATAAAAGACAGCAGGCTCCACCCTTTATGGGGAGACGCAGTGCAGTTTGATTACGAAAACAAACTTCCATGGATGCCCAACAGGGTAATTGCCAACCTGCCATACCATATCACCACGCCTCTTCTTTGGACTTTCCTTGAAAAGCTTGCTCCGCATGGACTTGAATACATGCTTCTGATGGTGCAGCTTGAATCCGCTCAGAGGATCACATCACCCTGCGGACATCGTGAACGCTCCCCGCTTGGCATAACAGTTGAAGCAATGGGAACATCAGCAATTCTTAGGAACGTTCCTCCGTCTGCCTTCAGGCCTCAGCCAAGGGTCAATTCATGCATTATCGAGATAAGGATCGAGAATAACAGGACACTTGCATGTGACAGGACATGGAGGGGTCTGCTGGCTAGATCTTTCGCCCAGCGGAGGAAGACACTCATAAACAACTGGATATCAGGTTACGCTGACATTGATCGCGATAAAGCACTGGAGATACTTGAAAGAAACGAACTGAAACCCACTTCCAGGGGAGAAGAACTTAGCCTTGATACCTGGCGCAGGCTTTCCAGGGAGCCCGAATTTTACCTGAAACCAAAAGACGGGAAGGAGTCAGAAATATGACCTGGGATCTACGCAGGATAATAGTAGATGAGAATGTCGATCTGCCCCTTGACTGGGGCTCGCTTTCTCCGTCAGGAAGGGTCTTTGTTGAAATCGGGTTCGGGAACGGCGAGTTTCTGGAATACCTTGCACAAACATTTCCCGAAGTGCTGATCGTCGGTATTGAGGTCTCGCAATGGTGCGTTGCCAAGGGAGCAAGGAGAGCGCTTGCCGCCGGACTCGGCAACGTGCGTATAATGCACGGAGATGCCCGTTTCCTGCTTCGCCATTGTTTCTCTCCCGAGTCGGTCGAAAGGGTATACATGAATTTCCCGTGCCCATGGCCAAAAACAAGGCATGCTTCAAGACGTGTAACAGTACCGCATTTTGCCGACCTTCTGTCATACCTTATCGTTCCGGGTGGATCATTTGAACTTGCCACTGATGTAGACTGGTATGCAGAGGAAGCAGCCGATACCATATCAGCTGCGGGTGTTTTTCAGGCAGATCCGATAGAGGTCGACCCAAAGAGGCCATATATTACAAAGTATGAAAGAAAGTGGAGAGCCATGGGAAAGAGCACATGGCACCTGATCCTGCATAAAATGGGCAAATACGTTGATCCTATCGCAGAAGACAACAACTGGCAGATGGAAATGGAGTGTGAAAGCTTAATGAAACTTGAGGATGTCCTTTTAAAGATCAAAGACGCGGAGGGCAAGGGAGTCGGCGGTAGAGGGCACTGGGTCTTCAGGGAGACATTCGTTTCGGATTCGGGAGTTGGACTTGTCCTTGTCATAACGACTGATGACGGCTTTGAACAGCATTTCTACCTTAAGGTCATCCCAGGTCGGAATGGCTTTAAGATAAAGGTCAACTCTGTGGGTCATCCCTACAGGACTCCGGCTATGCGCGCTGCACTGCACCACGCTCTTGCTGCAGCTGATGCGAAGGATGAATGAGTGTCCTGATCCTGATTCTCTTATTTTTTTAATTTGCGTGAAAGGATCATTGTTGCGGCATACCATGCAGTAACTGTCCACGGGAGGAAGGCCACTACCCTTAATGTTTTTTCAAGACCAAAGATGTCTGCTGAAAAACCTACCGGTGTCGTCATGAGATTTGCGATACCCCATGAGACTCCCATTGCGAGTGAACTTACAGTACTTCTTGACATAGGACACTTTTTCTGCGCAATTGCGGTAGAGATGGGAGTGCTGGCCTGAAGAAAAGCGAAACCCAATATAAGTGCCGCTATTGAAAGCCCGCCTGTGGAATTAAGGCCGGTGATAAGAAAAACAGGAGATATCGCAAGAGTCCAGAGCATCACCTTTTCATCTCCTTTTGAATCAGCCAGTTTACCGCCTACTATTCCTCCAATTGTGCATGCAAGGGTTATCGCGAAGAGAAGCATCCCGCCTTTGGCGATGCTTCCTCCTTTGAGAACTACCAGCATTGGAAGGAATATCCGTATCCCCTGAAGGGTCGCGTCTCTTATTGTTGCAACCACCACGAGCGAGAGGATCTTTTTCATAATATCTTTAATATTTGTAAAAAATCCCCTGAATTCAGCTTTTTCCTTTGTTATGTTCTCAGCCTTCTGATCCGAGACTATTTTTTCCCAAATGTAAAGACATATGATGAAGCCGGGTATCAGAACTATCGGGAACATCTCTTTCCCGATGAGCGAGATCATAAATACTACATATACGGGACCCACCGCACTTCCAAAACTTCCGCATGCAGCGAAAAGAGAGATGAAAAACGCCAGGTCTTTGCTTCCTGCTGAAGATCCTGTACGCCCGAGTCCCTGTGGGTGGAATGATGCTGTGCCCATGCTCATCAATCCGACCAGCAGAAAGGCCAGAGAGTAATTAGGAGCCAGCGGGAGCAGGCATGCACCTGCAATGCTCAGCATCGGTGCCCAAACGGCAAACCATGGCCTTTTCTGTCTGTCTGCAAAATATCCTGCTACCGGCTGGCCCAAGAGGTTCGTCAGTCCGAAAATGGCATTCAAAAGTCCGGCCTGACTCAAAGATATCGATATGGAATTAACAAGCATTGGTATAATTGTAGGTAAGGCTGTTGAGTGCATGTCGTTCATGAAATGCAGAAAGGAAAATCCGAAAAGACTCCTTCTGTCGCTTTGTTCCTTATGTGTTTTTGTCTGTTTTTCTGGTGTTTGCGGCATTTGGGGCCTCCTGTATTGTATACACTTTAGATGTGCGATATTATACTCTTTTACATCTCATTTAGTTGAAACAGGGTGAAATTTGTATGAAAGAAATGCGTCCCACAACAGGCAAGGTATCACTGGCATTGTTCAACATATTGGGACCGCTGGAGTGGAAAAGTTTCCTTGACCTCTTTTCCGGCAGCGGACAGATCGCGCTCAATGCCCACAGGAAGGGCGCACGGCCTGTCTGTCTGGTAGAATCT
Organism: Synergistaceae bacterium; assembly: GCA_050175815.1. GTDB lineage: Bacteria > Synergistota > Synergistia > Synergistales > Synergistaceae > Caenicola. The sequence continues at coordinate 70,648 of JBFXIQ010000001.1, read as the reverse complement.
GACAGAAAGCGGTTTGGCGATATAGTAAAAACCATGCCTGAGGATGTAAAATGTCTTTGCATGGATGTCAGAAGGGCTTTGTCAAGGTTTGCAAAAGACGGAGAGTCCTTTGATGTTATTTTTGCCGACCCGCCATATGGACTGGGTTGGGGTGCCGAACTCCCGCAGCTGATTTTTAAACACAGCGAAGTCCTTTCCCCGAACGGAACGCTGATCTTCGAACACTCTGAAAAAGAAGATGCAGATGATATTCCGGGATGGGAGAGGGAAGAGAGAACTTACGGCGGCACAGTTCTCACATTCTACAAAAGGAGTGTTGACAGATGATAAGAGCCGTATATCCCGGATCTTTCGACCCGATAACAAACGGGCATATTTACATAGCAGAAAGAGGGGCGGCCCTCTTTGACGAACTGGTCGTAGCAGTCCTCGTAAACCCTGAAAAGAGATCTACCTTCAGCGAGGAGGAGAGGCAGATAATGGCGAGGGAGGCGCTTGTCCATCTTCCCAACGTAAAGGTCAAGTTTTTTGAAGGTCTGTTGGTCGATTTTATGAGACAGGAACAGAGCAGGATAATATTAAGAGGTCTCAGGGCTCTGTCTGACTTCGAATATGAATTTCAGCTGGCGCAGATGAACAGGCAGCTGGCTCCGGAGATAGAAACTTTTTTCATAGTGACGGATGCCAAGTACTCGTATCTTTCAAGCAGGGGGATCAAGGATGCCTTCCAGTTTGGAGGAGCGATAAAAGATATGGTCCCTCCCGGGGTATTCAGGCGCATGAGGGAGCGTATCCCTCCACGCAACGTATAGCCCTTTAATTTATTCCTCGCTTATAATGATCTTTCTGGAATGTTCCATTCCGAATTCTCCATCAGTCACAAGCTGTTCCCATATCTCAGATCCTATCAGCTCATATTTCATGACTTTAGCGGCAGTGTCAGATATTGAAGAAGCAGCACCACATCTGGTAACGACAGGCAAAGATGCTGTCTTTCTCATACGTCTCAGCATCTTTCTGCCTTTTTCGTTCATTCCGAGCACTCTTATGTAAGGCGGTCCCATCCTTTGGAATGCCCTGTTTGTCCAGTGCTCGAGGCCGATAAGTATATGTATGCCGTGCCTCTGTACCCGCCCAAGCGGATATCTCCTGCTGGTGCATGCCTTTCCCCATTCGGTGAACGAAGAGCTCTTTATGGCTTTTTCTCTCAGCAGATACTCTATTCCCTCTCCGATCTCTGCGTATTTTGAGATATCGCCGGGATCCATTGAGAGGAGCCTGGAGCGGAGGATATTCCAGAGTCTTTCCTCATCAGTGCATGCACGTCCCTTTTCTATTGCCCCTCTTAATATCTCGGCAGAAAAATCAGGGAGCCTGGAGAGCGCCGCTGAGACTTCTCCTTTTGAAAGAGCTTTTCTTACAGCCGTTGCGCTTGAAAATTCAGTAAGCTCATTGTCATGATATCCCGATCCAAGTCTTTTGACCGGCACAGCATCTATGTTCCAGTTTTTTTTCTTTATCCTGAGCATGTATGACAGAGCAAGAGAATTGTTCGAACCTTTCAGCTTTTCAGCTGTTCCCGGTACCATGCGGTCAAGGGCATTAGCCCTCGATTCGACAAAAGAAGATCCTTTGTCAAGTTCTTCTTTTAAACAAAACTTGAAAGGTTCCGGTTCTTCGATTAAAATATCTAAGATTTTGTCCATTTGCCAGTCAGGGGATTCCAACCCGAAGGAAATGTGTGTTACTATTCCTGTCATAGCGAGGATATCAACGGCGGCATTGGCGAATACCCCTGCATTATGAGCCGAAAAGACGAGAGGAAGTTCAAGAACCAGATCAGCACCGCATTTTAGCGCGGCCTTTGTCCTCTCCCATTTTGAAATTAAGGCAGGTTCTCCTCTTTGGACAAAGTTTGAGGAGAGCACTGCAATGATGCCCTCGGCACCTGAGAGTGAACGGGCTTCTTTCATGTGGTGCAGGTGTCCCAGATGAAGCGGGTTATATTCGGCAACTATCCCTGTGATGGGAGTATGCATAAATTCGATCACCGTCCTCTTATGGTAAGAATACCACAAAGAAGCGGAGATAATCAGAATAAGGGAGGCAATCTGATTCTAATGAAAATTCTAGTTCTTAACTGCGGAAGTTCTTCTTTTAAGTATCAGCTTATCGACATGGACGGGGAAGTCGTCCTCGCCAAGGGACTTGTTGAGCGCATCGGCATAGACGGCTCAAAGATCAAGCATACCAAGACAGGGAAAGATCCGGTCTCACGTGTAGTTGATTTCCCGAACCACACTGTTGCTATCAAATACGTACTTGATATGCTTATCGATCCGGAATACGGAGTTCTTAAAGACCTGAGCGAACTGTCAGCGGCGGGGCACAGGATGGTCCACGGCGGAGAGAAGTTTACGTCCTCAGTACTTGTCACCCCTGAAGTCATCAGTGCAATAGAAGAAGTTATACATCTGGCGCCTCTCCACAATCCTGCCAATCTGCAGGGAGTGCGTGCACTTATGGAAGTTCTCCCCGGAACACCCAACGTTGTAGTTTTTGACACAGCCTTCCATCAGTCTATGCCTCCGAAGGCCTTTACCTACGGTATTCCCTACTGCTATTACGAGGAAGACAGAGTCCGTCGCTACGGCTTCCACGGGACCAGCCATTACTACGTTGCAAACAGGGCAGCTGAGATCCTCGGCAAGCCTGTTGAGCAGCTGAAGACCGTGACATGCCATCTCGGAAACGGAAGCTCCATAACTGCTGTTGACGGGGGCAAGTCAGTTGATACAAGCCTTGGATACGGAACAGCGGAAGGTGTTTTGATGGGGACCCGCAGCGGAAGCCTCGATCCGTCCGTAATGCTCTTCTTAATGGAGAGGTACGAAGATGCCAAAACTGTCAGCGACATTGTCCACAAGAAGAGCGGACTTCAGGGGATCTCCGGAGTTTCCAGCGACCTTCGCGATGTCGAAGAGGCTGCAGAAAATGGAAATGCCCGTGCCAAGCTGGCGCAGGAAATGCTTATTTACCACGTAAAAAAATATATTGGTTCTTACGCTGCGGCAATGGGCGGCATCGACGTCCTGGTTTTCACAGCAGGTATAGGAGAAAACGGAGTATCCTTCCGTGAAGAAGTCTGTAAAGGGCTGGAATTCATGGGTGTAAAGATCGATCCGGAGAAGAACAAGGTCCGCGGCAAAGAGGTCATTTTCAGCACACCCGATTCAAGAGTTGCTGTAATGGTTGTTCCGACAGATGAAGAAATGGTCATTGCCAGGGACACAAAGCGCTGCTGCGAGGCAAAAAAATAGGAGAATAATGTCTGAATTTATCAAAGCTGCGCCCAAAAGTTGGCATCACAGACTGATCATCCCGGCTATACCAAAGGATGGTACGCCTTATACCGAGAGTTTTTCAGTGACAGCTGACAGGAAGATCAACTACTGGGGACAGCTTTATTCCCTTGCAGCTCCGCTTCAGGTCGAAGTAGAGGCTTACAGGGCAGAGGGCAGGATAATTGTAGCAATATCAGTATCCGGAGGCGTCACTGTGCCATGCTCAAGATGTCTTGGACCGGCAGGGGTTGCAATTGAGGGAGAATTAAGGTATCTTTTCTCTCTGGACAAAGAAGAGGATAAAAAAGCCGAACCTGATTATGAAACAGATGGAGACGAAGAACTCATGATCCTTGATTCATGGGAGGATGAGATCGACCTTGGGCCGCTGGTGTGGGAGGTAATGATAACACTCCTTCCAACTGCGCCTCTCTGTTCTGAAGAGTGCAGGGGACTTTGTCCAAAATGCGGCGCTGATCTGAATACTTCATCATGTACGTGTATTGATGAAGAGGGAGATCCGCGTTTTGAAGTCCTGAAATCTTTAGTGCAGAAAGAACAGGAAAATAGCTGACTGCATAAAAAGCAAAAAAGTGATAGAATTGCACAGGCGACATTTTCGCCGAAGATTTAAGGGGGGAACAAATTATGGCAACTCCAAAAAGGCGAGTATCCCACTCCCGTACACACAACCGTAAAGCACAGTGGCTTGGTGCTCTTTCAGGGCCCAGTCTTACGGCATGCACCCACTGCGGTGAGATGATAGAGACATACAAAGCCTGCCCTGCATGCGGTTACTACAAAGGACGCCAGGTAATTAAGGTATCAGAAGCCTCTACAGCTGCCAAAGACTAAAGGTATGAATTACTAAGATCCGGAGCAAAGGGTCATCCCCTTGCTCCGGATCTTATATTAAGGACTGGTGGGCTATATCCTGATCTGTTCGATGTAGACAGATCTATTCCATCTTCATAATAAATTTTATACTGTCTGTAATATGCCATTGACAACTTTTAAATTCTGTAATATCTTGTCTGGTGTTATGACCTGCTACTAATTACTTTTTATGGGAGATGCCATTTTGCGTTCAGAGCTGAAAAAGCAAAGGCACAGACAGCTTATAGAACTGATATCCACTAATCCTCTTATGACGGACGAAGAGATCGCCGCTTCTCTTGGAGTGAGTATGAGCACGGTGCGTCTTGATCGTGGTATTCTCTCTATACCTGAGCTCAGGGAAAGGATGCGGACAATGGCCGAGCAGGCGACCAGCAGGCTCAAGTCATTAAGGGCGGAAGAAGTGGTCGGCGAACTTCTCGAACTGGAGCCTGACGGATGGGCCCTTTCTGTTTTGAACACTACCAGGGACATGGCGTTCAGACATACCAACCTTGTTGGTGATTATTATATTTACGCTCAGGCTGCTACTCTGGCAATAGCGACGATAGACAGAGAAATGGTTGTGGTTGGGTCCGCGAGGCTTAGGTATCGCAGAGCGGCTTTTGTCGGTGAAAGGATCCTTGCAAGATCAAAAGTAGGGACATACAAGGGAGATAAATATGTTGTCAGCGTCCACACAAGAGTCGGAGAAAGAGAAGTCTTTGTCGGGCGTTTTGTGGTTGTCGCCAAGAAATCTGAGGAACTAGTTTAATGGAGGCGAAGAGATGCTAATAGCAGTTGATGCAATGGGAGGGGACCATGCTCCTTTGGAACCGTGTAATGGTGCCATCCTCGCCTGTCGCGAACAGCCGCATCTTTCTGTTGCGCTGATCGGTGACAGTGAAAAGATAAAGCCAATTATTGAGAAGGCTGAAAATAATGTTCGTTCGAGGCTGAGCATAATCCCGGCGGATGAAGTTATAAACGGAGGAGACTCTCCATCGATCTCAATAAGGAGAAAAAAGAATTCGAGCCTGGTCGTAGGCTTCGAAATGGTACGGTCAGGTGAAGCCGCAGGTATCGTATCCTCCGGCAACACAGGAGCGATCGCAGCGGGAGGAGTTATCCTCCTGGGGCGTATACCGGGCATAGACAGACCGGGGCTGGGAGCGATGCTTCCTGTCCTTAACAGGCCGACCCTGCTGATGGATGTAGGGGGGACTGTCAGGTGCAAGCCGATAAACCTGTTTCAGTTTGCCCAGATGGGGTCAATATATGTGAAACTTTTCAGAAATGTTGAAAACCCTTCGGTTCGCCTTCTGAATATGGGCGAGGAACTGACAAAGGGGGACGAAGTTATATCTGCCGCAAGACAGCTGATAGAAAACAGCGATCTGAATTACCAAGGATATGCCGAAGCGAATGACATACCAAACGGCATATCAGACGTAATAATCTGTGACGGTTTTACCGGGAATGTCGTTATCAAATTCGGAGAAGGCCTGGGAGAACTGCTCAAGGACCAGTTTAAGAAAGAATATGTCAACCATTTGCTGCCAAAGGTGGGACTTTTATTCATGTGGCCGGCAATGAAAAGGGTCCTGGGAAGATTCGACTGGGAAAAAGCAGGGGGATCTCCTGTCCTTGGTGTCAACGGAACAGTGATAAAAGTTCATGGGCGATCAAAAAGTAAGGCGATATCGTATGCGATCCTTGGTGCAGCAAATTTTGTTGAGCATAACGGGGTCGGAAGGATCAGAGAAGAAATAGCCAGGGGTGGTGCGCAATGATCAAATACATTGGCAGGTCAGCAAAAATTCTGGGAACCAGTAAATATATCCCGGAAAAGATAATGACAAATAAGGATTTTGAAAAAATCGTGGAAACCAACGACCAATGGATCGTTGAGAGGACAGGTATACGCAAGAGGCACTTTGCCCTTGATGGTGAGAAATGCAGCGATCTTGCTTATCGAGCAGCGCTTCTGGCCCTCGAAGATTCAGGGCTGACTGCTGATCAGATCGACATGATCCTGGTGGGGACCAATTCACCGGACACAGTTTTTCCAAGCGTTTCATGCAAAGTCCAGGGGAAACTTGGAGCAGTAAACGCCGGAGCGATAGATGTCCAGGCAGGATGTACAGGAAGCCTTACAGCCCTCTCCGTTGCTGCTTCCGGAATATCGAGCGGTATCTGGGATAAAGTCCTCGTAATTGGAGCTGAAGTTTTCGGGGATATTATTGATTGGACAGACAGGGGAACATGTATCCTTTTCGGTGATGGCGCAGGGGCATGTGTAATAAGTGCTTCGGAGGAAAAGGGAGGATTCATATCTACACGTCTTTTGGCCGACGGCACATGCCACGAGATGCTCCGCCTCGAGAGCGATGAAAATAATATCACGCCGGTAGTAAAGATGAAGGGCAATGAAATCTTTAAGTTTGTAAATACAGTAATGCCGAAATTTATAAAGGGATTCTGCGAGGATTCGGGAATAACGCCTGAAGACATAGATTTTTGGGTATTCCATCAGGCAAATACGAGAATAATAGACGGTGTCTTTAAAAGACTGCAAGTTTCGCAGGAAAAGACGCTGATCAACCTTCCCGATTATGGCAACACTTCAGCGGCCTCGCTCATGATAACGCTCCATGAGTCGATCGAGGCCGGTAAGATCAAAAGCGGAGACAAGGTCTGCTTTGTGGCTTTCGGAGCGGGAATGACTCTTGGAGTCCTGCTGTACGAAGCCTAAGGAGAAAATAAATATGTTTGAAAATAATCGTGTAACCAAACTTTTAAAAATTAAATATCCTGTTATCCAGGGTGGAATGGCATGGGTTGCCGATGCCGACCTGGCAGCTGCAGTCAGCAATGCCGGCGGACTGGGTGTAATAGCTGCGGCAAGTATGCCCCCCGAACTTCTGGAGCAGCAGATATTAAAGATCAGGAAATTGACGGACAAGCCATTTGGGATGAATATTATGCTCCTTTCCCCGACAGCAGATGATGCTCTGGAAATTGCTGCCCGGTACAGGGTGCCGGTCGTGACGACAGGGGCAGGGATGCCCGGCAAGGTCCTTGAAAGGCTCAAGCCGTTGGGGACGACTGTTATACCGGTGATCGCTTCGACTGCACATGCGGAAAGGGTTGCAAGACAGGGTGCTGACGCTGTTGTCGCAGAGGGCAACGAAGCCGGCGGACACATAGGAGAGATAACTACCATGAACCTTGTGCCACAGGTCGTCGATGTTGTCTCAATACCTGTAATAGCGGCAGGCGGGGTGGCAGACGGAAGGGGCATGGCTGCCGCTTTTGCATTGGGAGCTGAAGGGGTCCAGGTGGGCACACGCTTTGTTTGCGCCGTGGAATCCAACGTACATTTAAACTATAAAGAGAAGATAATCGAGGCAAACGACAGGGCCACTGTTGTAACGGGAAGGTCTACGGGACACCCCGTGAGAGGACTGAAGAACAAGCTCTCAAAGGAGTTTGAAGACCTCGAAAAAAGAGGTGCTTCAACAGAAGAACTTGAAAAATTAGGAACCGGCAAGCTGAGGCTGGCCGTAGTTGACGGAGACACTATGTGGGGTTCGCTCATGGCAGGACAGTCCGCCGGACTGGTAAAAAAAATTGAGCCCGCGTCAGCGATGATCATGGACATCGTCAATGGAGCTGCAGCGGAGATCGAAAAACTGAAGAGGTTTGCCGACTGATGAATTATTCTCTTATTTTCCCCGGACAGGGGGCTCAAAGGCCCGGAATGGGCAAGGACCTTTATGATAAGTTTGAAGCCTCAAAAAGTGTCTTTGAAGAGGCGGACGATGCTCTTGGATTTAAGTTAAGTGATCTTATTTTCAACGGAACAAAAGAAGATCTTATGAAGACGGCAATAACACAGCCGGCGATTCTTACTGTGAGCATAGCTGCTTTAAGGGGCCTTGAAAGCGCTTACGGAAAAAAGCTTGAACCATTTCTGACTGCAGGCCACAGCCTGGGAGAATACACTTCACTTGTTGCTGCCGGTGCGATAAGCCTTGCTGACGGTGTCAGACTCGTTCATCTGAGAGGCACACTGATGCAGGAGGCAGTTCCTGTCGGAGTAGGCGCTATGTCTGCGATAGTAGGGATGAACATGGAGGAAGTAGTCGAATTCTGTAAAGAAGAGGCTCATGGCGAGGTTTGTGAAGCGGCCAACATAAATTCGCAGGAACAGATAGTAATATCAGGGCATAAGGGAGCAGTTGACAGGACTTCCGCAGCAATAGAAGCGACTGGAAGGGCGAAAGTGCTTCCGCTGAGGGTAAGCGCCCCTTTCCACTGTGAACTCATGCGCCCCGTAGGTGTTAAGCTAAGGGATGAATTTGAGAACATCGGCTGGAACGAGCCCAGCTGTCCCATAGTTACCAATGCTGCAGCAAAAGCGGTGCAGGATATCGGAACTCTAAAAGAAGCCCTATACATGCAGACATTTTCACCTGTGCTCTGGATGCAGAGCGTGATTGAAATGGAGAGGAATGGTACCGAAGGGTATATTGAGCTTGGTCCCGGAAGTGTCCTTTCAGGCCTGATCAGGAAGATATCAAAGAACAAGAGACCATATCCGGTCTCTGGACCGGAAGATCTGGAAGCAGCCCTTGAATTTTTGAAAGGGGGAATTTGATGCATAAGGAAAGAATAGCTTTGGTAACAGGCGGAGGAAGAGGCATAGGGAGAGAGATAGCACTTGAACTGGCCCGCAGTGGATGTTCCGTGGCCCTTAACTACAGCAGGTCGGAAAAAGCGGCTGAAGAAGCTGCTGCAGAGATAGAATCAATGGGCCGTAAAGCCCTCACCGTCAAGGCAGACGTATCATCCGCGGCTGAAGTGAAAGAAATGTTTGCATTTGTAGCTTCAAAGCTCGGACCTGTAGAGATCCTCGTATGCAATGCAGGCATCACCAGAGACAATCTTCTTATGAGGATGAAGGAAGAAGAGTGGAACGATGTTATCTCGGCAGACCTTTCTTCCCTCTTCTATTGTGCCAAAGAAGCGCTGAGGCCTATGCTGAAGGCAAGATGGGGAAGGATAATCGCAATCAGCTCGATCACGGGTCTTGTGGGAAATCCGGGACAGTGTAACTATGCTGCAGCTAAAGCAGGAATGACGGGCTTCATAAAAAGTCTCGCGAGAGAAGTAGGCTCAAGGGGGATCACTGCGAATGCGGTTGCCCCGGGTTATATAGAGACAGACATGACTTCGGTGCTGCCGGAAGAGATACGGGAAGCGATGCTGAAGAACATCCCGTCAGGAAGGACCGGAACTCCTTCAGACGTTGCCAAGGCTGTTGCATTCCTTGCTTCCGATGATTCAGAATACATACAGGGTCAGGTATTAGCCGTTGACGGCGGCATGACTATGTAGATCAAAACTTGTAATAACAAAAGCATATCCTGATAAGAAGAGTAAAATTGGAAGGAGGTGAACTGTATGAAATTGGAAGAAGTACAGGCAAAACTTAAGGAGATCGTAATGGACAGTCTTAACGCGGAAGAGGAGCAGATCAAGCCCGAAGCATCATTTGTTGAAGATCTTGGCGCTGACTCTCTTGACATCGTTGAGCTTATCATGGGGATCGAAGAGGAATTTGATATCGAGATCCCTGATGAAGATGCAGAGAAGCTCACCACAGTTGGCGAGGCAATGAACTACGTAAAGGCCAAACTGGGAGTGGAAGGCTAAATCACGAAATGAATCTTTTAGGAGGGGCTGCACTAAATCGGTCCCTCCTATCTTCACGGAGGAACGTTAATGAGAAGAGTAGTGAT
>JBFXIQ010000001.1:0-60521 GCA_050175815.1 Synergistaceae bacterium | reverse complement strand
GAAGGTTCCGGGATACTTGTCCTTGAGGAGCTCGAACACGCAAAAAAACGCGGTGCTCACATCTATGCAGAGGTAGCAGGCTATGGCAATACATGTGACGCATACCACATAACAGCGCCTGATCCGACCGGCGACGGAGCTTACCGCTCAATGAACATGGCAATGAAGAACGCAGGATGGGCCCCTGAAGATGTGGATCTTATCAATGCCCACGGAACCTCTACTCCGTTAAACGACAAGATGGAGACCTCGGCTATAAAGAGGCTTCTTGGTGATCATGGCTGCAAGGTAATGGTCCAGTCTACAAAATCCATGGTCGGACATCTTCTCGGCGCTGCAGGAGCTGTTGAAACTATAGCTGCTCTTTTGGCGATAGGGGAGGGCATAGTCCATCCGACTATCAACCAGTTTGATCCGGATCCGGAATGTGACCTCAATACTGTTCCGAACAAAGCTGTCAGAGCTGAGGTAAACAAAGTTCTGATAAACAATTTTGGCTTTGGAGGCCACAACGGAGTTCTTGCGATCGAACGCTTCAAAGACTGATATGAAAAACTCAGACAGGGATAAGCTGACAGAAGCGATCCAAAAAAAGATAGGCTACAGCTTCATGGAAAAAGATCTTCTCACGGAAGCCCTTACCCATTCGTCTTATGCAAATGAGTCTGGGTCTTCATCCCACAACGAGAGGATCGAGTATCTCGGTGATGCTGTTCTGGAACTGACTGTTTCTGACCTTCTTTACAGCAAATACAAAGACCTGGATGAAGGACAGCTCACCAGGATACGATCTCAGATAGTATGTGAGAAAAAACTGTACGAGTGGGCCCTTGCTGTCGGACTTCTTGATGCGATCAGGCTTGGAAGAAGCCTGATCAAGAAGGGCCCAACATCTGCGATTGCTGCCGACGCTGCAGAGTCGCTCTTTGGGGCTGTTTTTCTTGACGGCGGTTACAATGCAGCCCTCACTCTGGCAAAGGCCTACCTTGACTTTCATGGCGGTGAACTATCTCCCGACAGGCAAGACTCCAAGACCATGCTGCAGGAGACCCTTCAGGCTATGGGGAGGGGAGTCCCCTACTACAGGACAGTGGAACGCACAGGTCCGGACCATTCGCTCAGATTCAAAGTCGAGGTAACTATCGGAGATGAGCTGCTGGCAGAAGCCTGGGGCAACACGATAAAAGAGGCCGAATTCGAGGCAGCCGGGGCCGCGTTCAAGAAGATTGTAAGATAACTAATCAGCATAGAGGCGATTTGTTCACTTAAGCCTGTATGTTTTAAACCCCTTGTAATCTATAGACGCAACGTCCTCTCTGCCCTCAAGGACCCTGATGACCCCATCCGGGTCTTTATTTTTCCTAGATCTATCACAATTCCTGCCTGTTATCGTAATGACAAAGACAAGATTATAGCAGAAACGGTAAGTCTATGCTAACCAGACATCAAAGTAATGTCCAAAATAATAGTTATATAATTTCTGCAACCGATTGCATAAAAATAAAAATAGAGGTATAATACCCCAAGTCCAGAAGACGGAGGGGAAGCAAATGGAAAAGGATATAATATCGGCAACATCTCTTCAGCTCTCTCTCAGGCGTATTGTGCCGCGTTCAAGCTGTATTCTTTAAGATCGCCCCGGTAGGTGGTCTTTTTTTATTTATAAGAAGGAGGGGTAACAGTGACAGTTTTAAGAGAAAAGGCAAAGCTTATGAGTTCCGATGACCTCAACAGGGTGATCAAGAGGATCGCACATGAAATGGTCGAACAGAACAAGGGTACAGAAAACATGATCCTTGTAGGCATTCACAGAAGGGGTGTCTACCTTGCGCGCCGTCTGCAGAAGATCATCGAAGAGGTAGAGGGTACAAAGGTTCCATGCGGTGAGCTTGATATCACCCTGTACAGAGATGATCTGACCATGCTTTTCGAACAGCCGATGGTCCACAGCACGAGGATGCCCCAGGACATCTCCGGTAAGAATATTTATCTTGTAGATGACGTTCTTTACACAGGAAGAACTGTGCGTGCTGCCCTTGAGGCCCTTGTAGACCTCGGGCGTCCCTCATCAGTGAAGCTGGCTGTAATAATTGACAGAGGCCACAGGGAACTTCCGATACACGCGGATATGTGCGGCAAGAATGTGCCTACATCCAAAAATGAAGTTATCGAAGTGAAAGTCACAGAGCTTGACGGAAAGGATGAGGTGGTGATCTGTGAACGCGATGCCCAGTGAGGTCGGACAGATAGTCTGGCGTCACAGAAATGTGATAGATGTAGACTGTTTTACAAGGGAGGAACTATACTTCCTGCTCGATCAGGCGCGCCATATGGAGAACGTAATGGACAGACCGATCAAAAAGGTCCCGGTCCTGCGCGGTAAGATGGCTGTCAATCTTTTCTTTGAAAATTCAACAAGGACAAGGGTCTCATTTGAGCTTGCAGAGAAGATGCTTTCTGCAGACGTGGTCAACTGGTCTGTCTCGGGCTCAAGCCACGCTAAGGGCGAGACAATGAGGGACACAGCCTGGACCCTTGAAGCAATGGGAGCGGATATAGTAGTAATGCGGCACGGAGCTGTAGGATCTGCACAGTATCTGGCTTCAAAGCTGAAAAGAGCAATAGTGCTAAATGCGGGAGACGGGACACACGCGCATCCCACACAGGCTCTGCTTGACCTCTACACTGCATGGAAACACCTGGGTAATCTGGAAGGCAAAAAAATCGCCCTTGTAGGTGACGTCCTCCACAGCCGTGTAGCAAGAAGCGACATAATAGCGTTTAAAACTATAGGGTGCGATGTGGTCCTCTCAGGGCCCCCTACAATGATGCCGAGAGAGATAAACTCACTGGGCTGCCGGTATGAGAAAGATCCCAAAAAAGCTGTTGAGAATGCTGACATGGTATACCTTCTCAGGATACAGAAAGAGAGACAGCAGGATGGACTCTTCCCGTCTGTAGACGAATATCACCGCTGGTGGGGCGCCGACGATGATTTGATGAAGTATGCGAAACCCGGGGCTCTTGCGATGCATCCGGGACCGATCAACAGGGGCGTGGAAATTGCCTCCGAAGTTGCAGACGGACATCAGAGCGTAATACTGGAGCAGGTGCGTTCAGGAGTCGCGATACGCATGGCTCTTCTCTATCTCTGTGGAGGAGGCGCAAGATAATGGGAAAGATATTGTTCACGGACTTTAAAATATTTAACGGCACAGAATTTATTGAGGGCAGGGAAGTGCTGGTCGAGGACGGAAAGATCTCGAAAGTTGGCAAAGATCTTGACAGCAGTGACGCAGAGGTTATCGATGGTTACGGAAAGATCCTCTCACCTGGCTTTGTTGACCTTCATGCCCATTTCAGGGATCCGGGCGGTGAGTGGAACGAGGATATTGGTTCCGGAGCCAGGGCGGGAGCAGCCGGTGGATTTACGACACTTATTGCCATGCCGAATACCAAACCTGCAATTTCAGAGCCTTCTCTTGTAGAATATGTGCTGAGCCACGGGAAAGCAGCCGGTGCGTCAAGGATACTTCCATCCGGATGTGTAAGTAAAAACAGGGAAGGCAAGGAGATGGCAGAACTTCTCAAGATGGCTGAGGCAGGAGCTGTCTTTTTCACAGATGACGGAGCCCCTATAGCCACAAGTTCCCTTTTCCGCCTCGCATTGATGTACACAGGAAAAGATCAGCCTAGAATAATGGAGCATCCGGAAGAGATCAGCCTTTTCAAGGGCGGTCAGGTGCATGAAGGAAAGGTCAGTGCGCTGAGCGGCCTCAAGGGTATCCCCGCAGCATCAGAGGAGATAGATGTGGCAAGGGGAATAGCTCTTGCCAGGGAGACCGGGGGAAGAGTCCACTTTACACACCTGAGCAGCGCGGGAGCCCTGGGACTTATAAGGCAGGCCAAGAAGGAAGGGTTGGACGTCACATGTGATACAACCTTCCACCATCTGACCCTTAATGAAAACGCTGTGATAAACAGCGGTTATAACTCAAGATACAAAGTGAATCCTCCGCTTAGGAGCATAGGAGACCAGGCTGCTCTGTGGGAGGGGATGCTAGACGGAACGATAGATGCCATAGTGACAGACCACGCTCCATGGCACATGGATGAGAAAGATGAGCCATTCCAGGATGCACCGTTTGGGATAGCGTCACTTGAATGCGCTGCAGCTGTACTGATAGACTTTAAGAACAAGAACTACCCTGATGTACCGCTTGAGCTGATCCTTAAACAAATGACGAGCTCCCCGGCATCCCTCCTTCCTGAAAAGTGGCAGTCATTGGGCAGGATAGAAGAAGGGGCCATCGCGGACATAACGGTCATAGATATGGAAAGGACCAGGATCGTTGACTGCTCTGAATGGTTCAGCAAGGCAAGATGCTGCCCATGGGAAGGAATTGCGCTGACCGGCTGGCCTGTGATGACTTTTCTGGAAGGCAGGAAGATCTGGCAGGATAACGAAGATCTTTAGAAACTGACCCTACCAAAGAGCATCTTGCAGGACGATCGCAGGGGCGTGCTAAAGTTTGTCAGGTAATCAGAGGATCAGGTCTTGACATCTTTAGTGCTGCCCCTGTTTTGGTGTATCCTTAATGCCGGGAGCAATAGGGCTCTTTTGCGGATGTATGTGCATAAAGCAGTAGATATAATCTGGAGGTGTGAGTTTGAATAATAAAAAATGTGAATTGATCGCAGCGGTGGATCTGCCGACTCTGGACGCAGCCAGGGAGTTTCTTGAGAAGCTCGATAAAGCGACCCCTTATGTAAAGATAGGACCCAGACTTTACGCAATGGGGGGAGCTCCGTTCATCAGTGAAATAGTTAAAAAAGGATACAGCCTTTTTCTTGACCTTAAACTGCATGACATACCCAACACTGTAGCATCAGCAGTTGAACCTCTTTCTGAGATGGGACTTTGGGCTTTGACCATCCACACGTCAGGCGGACGTGAAATGATGTCTCGGTCCGTCGCAATGAGGGATAAGACAGGAAGCAGGACGAACATCTTTGGGATCACGGTTCTGACAAGCCTCGGAGGAGACCTTTGGAGCGAAGTGCACCCGGGATCCGACCTTGACCGATCACTTGAAGCAAGAGCGCTTGCAGCCGCAAGTGCAGGACTTGACGGCATAGTCTGTTCGCCGCCGGATCTTTCGCTTCTAAGCGGAAAAGCTGAAAAACTTGCAAGAGTTGTCCCCGGTATCAGGAGAATAAGAGTATCGACAGAGGATCAGACAAGGGTGGCAACTGCAAAGGAAGCAGCTGCAGCAGGGGCTTCATATATAGTTGTTGGAAGGCCGATACTTGAAGCAGCTGATCCTATCAGTGAAGTCAGAAGTATACTTAAGGAAATATCGGAGGTGCAGTGATGAGGAAAGACTTTGTAAAAACAGATGACAAGGAAGTGGCCGCCAGGATCATGGAAATGATGAAAGAGAGCGGGGCCCACCTCGAAGGACATTTCAAACTGACCTCCGGACTTCACAGCGGTCATTACATACAGTGTGCCCTTATGCTCCGTTTCCCTGAGTTTGCAGCATACGCGGGAGAAATGATCGCAGAGCGGATAGCGCACACAAAACCCGATGTCATCCTTTCTCCTGCGTTGGGCGGACTCATCATAGGCCACGAAGTTGCCAGGGCGCTTGGAGTGCCCTTTATCTTCTGCGAAAGGCAGGAGGGGGTGATGAGGCTCAGAAGGTTTCCCCACCCGGGCAAAGTGCGTTTCGCGCTCATCGAAGATGTGGTTACCACAGGCAAGTCATCACGGGAAACAGCGCAGATACTTGCCGAAGGAGGAGCGGAATGGGTCTCTTCCGCTTCAATAATCGACAGGCGTGCAAATGATACTTATAAGGACTGGGACCTTGTTTCCCTCTGGAAACTAAGTTTTCCTCTTTATGAAGAGCAGAGCTGTCCTCTGTGCAAAGAGGGCCTGCCACTTGTAAAGCCGGGGAGCCGTCCGGGCTGATGCCTGCTCGCACTTTGCGGAGAAGTCTGAATAAAGTATTATTAACTGCTTTTGCGCTGCTGATGTTGCTTTTCCATCCGGCAGCTGTGAGTGCGGGAAATTTTGCTGTGACTTCACCCTGGATCGGTTTCATCGCCTCTTTTATTGCGGGTGATACTAAAAATGTCCGATACCTTTCCAATTGGGACTCCTCCGGAAACGTGATAAAAACATCTTCCCCAAGGTCCGGCGAGATAATTATCGCCATAGATTTAAAAGATGCAGAAAACTTCAGGATAAAGAAAAACAACAAGTACCTCAGGCTTCTCTACGATGATATGCCTATGACAAAAGAGCAGCTGCAGAGCGCTTTCTTTGATCCTGCAATGCTTCCTTTTCTCGCGCAGAGCGCAATGAAAATAATGTCGGAAGAGGACAAAGGCAGGTACACATATTTTCAGAGGAGGCTTGCTGAGTTCCAGTCAAAGATAGAAAGTACGATAGACATCGGAAGGCACCTTTTGGGAGATACAAAAATGCTTGATGTTACCGGAGCCGAAGGGACATGGATCCGTTCCTCGATCTCAGGTGTTGTCAGGCCCCCTGCAGCAGTATGGGAGGGGTGGAAGGCAGGCGACACTAAAGCAATGAAAGCCGCCCTTGATGAAGCCGCCAGACGCAACTGGCTAATACTGCTCGATCCATGGACTCCGGAGATCATAAGATCTGCGGCTGTTGGCTATGAATACAGGCTGACTCTGCCTCCTCCATCCAAAGACCAGGACTATTTCGTCTTTCTCCATGATATTTTTCTTGCAATATGGAATAAAACTAAAAACGTGAAGACTAAATGATATTATTGGCTGTAAAATATGACAGTAATTCATAGCAGCATTACTGTCTAACGATACTTTCTTCAAGGAATGAGGTCTAACCATGTCAGGCATAAAATATTATCTAAGGTTGCTTCCGGCTGTTGCATTTTTCCTGTTTTTGCCCTTTCAGACCGCTCTGTCAGCTGCTCCTGTTGAGGGAACGATGTCGGCGGATACAATAAATTACAATGTAAATACAAAAAAAATATCAGCTGTAGGAAATGTAATAATAAAAAGAGAGGGAGCCATACTCTGGGGCGATAAAGGGGAAGGCAATATGGAAACTTCCGAGTTTACGCTTCAGGGAAACGTTAAGGGGACTTTTCCTGCGGAGAAGACTGACCTGACAGCAGACAGTGTCAAGTGGAAAGGTTCGAAAAACTCTGAAAATGATGGTATTGCTGAGGCCGTAGGCAAGGTCCACCTGACACGGGGAGCGAATGAGAAGATAGATGCGGATTATGTGCTTTGGGAACTTGGTACAAAAAATTACACAGCAAAAGGCAATGTAGACGCAAAAACTGAAAATAACATCCTTATAGCCGATGAAGCGGGACAGAGCAAAGATAAATTCTGGGGCAAAAAAGTGAAAAGATATGAGGATATCAAGCAAAAGCTTGTTGTAAGCGCTGATACTGTTAACGGAACCACCGTAAATGAAGAAATAAACGAGTTGGTGGCAGTAGGCAATGTAGTAATGGACTTCGTTGACAAAGAAGGCCTCAAAAGCAAAGTAACTGGTGAAAAAGGGATTTATTCAAAAACAAAGGCCACGTTTGTCATGTCAGGAAACGCAAAGGCTGTCCGCAGCGATGGGAAAACTGTTTTGGCGGATTCGATAATAATGCACGAAGACACTAACAACATAGAAGCAATAGGTAATTCGAAAATAACATTCATAACTGACGAGAAAAAGAGCAATTAAAGAAGAGAAGCCGAAAAGCGGGGAATGAGCAATGGCAATTGCCGTAAGATCAAAATTTGAGGTGCTCAGGGCAGAACACCTCGTTAAATCTTATAATAAAAGAAGAGTAGTCGACAATGTATCTATCGAAATAAAAAAGGGTGAGATAGTCGGGCTTTTGGGGCCCAACGGAGCGGGCAAAAGCACCACTTTTTACATGATGATAGGAAGGATAATGCCGGAGTCAGGAAGAGTATTTAACGGAGAAAAAGATATCACGGCACTCCCTATGTATGAGAGAGCCAGGACGGGGCTTGGCTACCTTCCTCAGGAAGCTTCAGTATTCAGGAAACTTACAGTGAGACAGAACCTCGAACTGGTCCTTGAAGAGGCCGGTATCCCAAAGGAAGAGCGTGATGCAAAAATAGAGACTCTGCTTGAGGGTTATGGTCTGAAACAGATCGAAAATATCCTTGGGGTCTCTCTTTCAGGAGGAGAGAGGCGACGAGTCGAGATAGCCAGATGCCTTGCTCTTGATCCTTCCTTTATTCTTCTTGATGAACCGTTCAGCGGCATTGACCCGATAGCCGTAGCTGACCTGCAGGCAATAATAAGACAGCTGAAAGAAAAGGGTTACGGTGTACTTCTTACAGACCACAACGTCAGAGAGACACTTTCTATTACTGACAGAGCTTACCTCATCCATCAGGGAAAAGTGTTTTTGGAAGGACTCCCCGGAGAGATCGCAGCCAACGAAGAGGCGAAAAAATTCTACCTCGGCGCGGATTTTTGCTGGTAAGGGCTTACTTTTCCAAATGAGCCGCAACGACAACCTTCCGGGCATGGTAAGACATGCGATGAGGATGATGGTCGGCACTCTTGCAAGCAGGATACTTGGCCTTGTAAGGGAAATGCTTACCGCGGCCCTGTTTGGAGCGACCCGCCAGCTTGACGCGTTTTATGTGGCATACACACTGGCAAATCTTTCACGTCAGCTCCTGGCGGAAGGAGCTCTTTCCGCTTCTTTTGTCCCGGTATTTTCAAGGACTCTTGAAAACAAAGGAAAAGACTCGGCACAAAATCTTGCAAGGCAGGCCCTCTCAGTACTCTTGCTGGGAGGCGCTTTTGTCGTAACTGTCGGTATAATTTTCGCTCCGGTGTTCGTAGGGATAATGGCTCCAGGATTTGCCGCGGAAGAGAGAGCTCTGGCGATATCCCTTACCAGGATAATGTTCCCCTTCCTTCTCTTTGTCTCGGTGGGAGCTCTTGCAATGGGCGTGCTGAACAGTATGGGCTCATTTTTTGTTCCGGCAGTAGCTCCGGCGCTCAGCAACCTGGCTTACATACTCTTTTTGATAGCTACTATGAAAAACCTGACTATATGGAACCTCTCAGCAGCGGTCCTCATCGGAGGTATCTGCCATATGCTCCTTCAGTGGTACTGGTGCGGCAGGATGGGAGTGATGCTGACGCCAGCCGTTCCGAAAAAGGACAATTCAGAACTCAAAAACATGATGTACCTCTTTTTTCCATATGCTGCCGGACTCTCATTAAATCAGGTAAACCCTGTGATAAGCAGGATGTTCGGTTCTTTCCTGGCAGGAGGTTCGATTTCTGTCCTTACTTACGCGGACAGGATCCTTCAGCTCCCGCTGGGGCTTTTTGTTATCGCTATTTCACAGGCGGTCCTTCCCATGCTCTCGAGACAGGATCCAAGTGACAGGGCGGGATTCAGGGATTTTATAAGAGATGCACTCAGGTTTGACCTTTTTGTCATTCTGCCAGTATCCGTAGGTATCTTCGTTCTCTCCCAGGAGACCGTGCATATACTATTTTTCAGGGGTGCTTTTACCGAATGGGCCTGGCATGCGACAGGCACTGCCCTTGCGATATACGGTCTTGGCCTTCCCGGGATGGCAAGCAGCACAGTTATACTGAGGGCGATGTATGCCAGGCGGATGCCCAGGGGTGCTGTTGGGGTAACCGGGGTGACTGTGGCCGTCAATTTGGCTGCTTGTCTATTGCTGATGCCGCTTTTCCAATACGCGGGCCTTGCAGGAGCCACGGTTGCAGCATTCACATGTTCAAGCCTGTACGGAGCATGGGCTCTTTCAAGGAACCTTAAGGAACCTTTAGGCGTCTTTGATCCCAGGTGGCTGGCGAAGATACTTTCTTCTACTATACTGATGTTTATTACTCTCTATGCTGTCAAAATGACTCTGCCATATCCCGTTTCTGCTTCGTTGGGACTAAGGGCGCTCTGGCTGTCCGGCATGGTGCTTGCGGGGATAGCAGTATATTCCCTCTCTACGATCCTTTTCCGCTGTTCTGAGTGGCAATGGATAAAAGATGCGCTGAAACAGAAAAATAATTAATTGATCGATGTTATCATTTACGTAGGATCTGACCTACAGATAGATCTACTTCTATCCAGGAAATTCCAAGGGGGCGTAACAGTGAAAAGAAAATTTTTATTTTTTTCGATGCTATTGCTTACATTCACCATAATTGCATATCCGCTTTCTTTCGGGGCCGAGGCGGATCAAAACGACATTAATAGTCTGCTGGAAGAAAGACAGATAGACTGCTGGGTGGAAGGTGAGCTATTCGGGGACCTAATTCTGGGTTCAAGGGGAACAATACAGTTCATATATCTTGACGCAAAATTATCAAAGGCAATATCAACTGAACAGGGTCTTGCATCATGGGTTGACGATTTAAATCAATATTACGGGTCACCGGAAACCCAAAAAAAAGTTCTCTTTATAGCTAACCTTGAGGCAAATAAACCATGGACTGTTGAAGAGGAAAAGATCAGTGTCGGCGGCTACCATCTTACAAAAAAGGACGTTATATCCTCAAACTGGAAGAATCCTTTCGGGACTGTGGATGCAGGTACCACCTGGCAGTTTGCCTTCGTTGTGCCTCAGGATAAAGTCAAGCCTGGGACAGAGATCATGGTTGGTTACGGTGAAGATCTAATAAAATGGAAGGTGCCGAAATAAATGCACAAGTACAAATGCGCTTCGTGCGGACATATTTTTACTTCAGAAAATTTTGCTGAAAAATGCCCGGAGTGCGGCTCAAGGATACTGATACATAAAGAGGGAGAACCAAAGAAAAACAGTTCTTGCAGCTGCAAGGGCGGCAATTGTTCATCCTGTGCCGGTCAATGCGGATGATGGCTGAGCCCAAAGAACTCATCACCCTTGGAATAGAGACAAGCTGTGACGACACTGCACTTGCTGTCATGAAGGGCAGAAATGTCGTATTGTCCTCGGTGATATCCAGTCAGATAGAATCGCATTCCGAATACGGAGGAGTTGTTCCCGAGCTCGCATCGAGGATGCACCAGGAAATGATCATCCCCCTTCTGGAAGAAGTGCTTGAAGGAGCTGGAATAAATGACCCTGCGGACGAGATAGATCTCATAGCTGTTACTGCCGGGCCGGGACTGATGGGCTCACTTCTTGTCGGCGTAATGACTGCCAAGGCGCTCTCCCAGGCTTGGAGGACACCTGTCATCGGAGTCAACCACCTGGAGGGACACATATTTGCAAACGTTGCCGCGAACAGGGACCTCGCTCCGCCTTTTATTTCAGCTATAGTATCGGGGGGCCATACTGAGATCGTATGGGTGAAGAATTTTGGAGAATATGAACTTATGGGTACAACAAGAGATGATGCAGCAGGCGAAGCCTATGATAAGATTGCGAAAATGATGGGGCTTGGCTATCCGGGGGGTCCGGTCATAGACAGGCTGGCATCACGCGGTGACCCGGAAAGCTATGCGCTGCCTATGCCGCTGTCCTCGACAGGCAGGGTCGAATTCAGTTTCAGCGGATTAAAAACTGCAGCAGCCAATATAATAAGAAACTCGGAAAAGACAGGCATCTCTTTAAAAAAGGAAGATATATGCGCGTCTTTCCAGAAAGCGGTAATAGGATCTCTTACATGCAAAATAAAACTCGCCGCAGACATGACAGGGGTAAAAAGATTGACGCTTTCAGGCGGTGTTGCAGCAAATTCCGGTCTTCGCAGCAAGCTAAGTGAGATGGCAGAAGAGGAAGGTTGGGAGTTATTCCTTCCTCCGAAAAATATGTGTACTGACAATGCTGTTATGATCGCATCTGCAGGTACGGACTCCTTTCTTAGGGGCAACAGGTCAGATCTCTCACTATCTCCGGATCCTTCATGGGAAATATGGTGATCACATCTTTCTCCCTCCTGCGCAAACTACGTAAGATAAGCAAAAGTCAAAACATGTCTAAAAATAGAAGAAATGATTCAATAAACAGATATAATTATCTATAATCAAATATATTTACACCTAATCGCATTTGAGAAAAAACTGCTCTCTTATTAAACTTTCAAACGAAAAGAAGTTAGCACTCAATTAATGTGAGTGCTAACATCAAATAACAAAATATCAACAGGAGGGATCATTTTTATGAAACTTAAGCCACTTGGAGACAGAATAGTTGTTAAAGCAGCACCTCACGAAGAAAAGACAAAGGGCGGACTCGTTCTTCCGGAGACAGTTAAAGAGAAGCCGGTCGAGGGTATCGTTGTAGCAGTCGGAGAAGGAAAAGTCCTTGAAAACGGAAGCCGTCAGGCTATGGATGTCAAACCTGACGACAGGATCATTTACAGCAAATACTCAGGTACTGAAGTCAAGCTCGATGGTGAGGATTTCCTCATCCTGAGCGAAAGAGACGTACTGGCAGTAGTAATGAAGTAAGAAATATAAAATAATTATTATTCTGGGAGGAATATGATCATGGCAAAGATACTGCTTTTTAAAGAAGAAGCCCGCCGTGCTATGGAGCGCGGAATGAATAAAGTTGCAGACACAGTCGGGATCACACTTGGCCCCAAAGGCCGCAACGTAGTCCTTGACAAGAAATATGGTTCACCCACCATCACTAACGACGGCGTGACGATCGCAAAGGAATTTGAACTCGAAGATCCGTTTGAAAATATGGGAGCACAGCTCATCAAAGAAGTAGCTTCAAAAACCAACGATGTAGCAGGAGACGGTACGACAACAGCTACAGTACTTGCCCGTGCTATGGTCCGCGAAGGCATTAAGAACGTTGCCGCAGGAGCTAACGGAATGCTGATCCGCAAGGGCATCGAAACCGCGACTGAGACAGTTGTAGAACAGCTCAAGAAGCAGGCAGTGCGTGTAAAGGAACACAACATGATCGCTCAGGTAGCATCGATCTCGGCAAACGACAAAGCCATCGGTGAACTGATCGCGGAAGCGATGGGCAAAGTCGGAGAAGAGGGCGTCATTACAGTCGAAGACAGCAAGAGCCTTGGAACATCACTCGAGACAGTGGAAGGCCTCCAATTCGACAAGGGTTACATCAGCCCCTACATGATCACGAATCCTGATCGTATGGAAGCAGTGCTTGAAGACTCCAACATACTTATCGTTGACGGCAAGATCAGCAATGTCAAAGACATGCTCCCCGTCCTTGAGAAGATCGTACAGCTTGGCAAACCTCTCCTCATCATCGCAGAGGATATTGAAGGCGAAGCTCTTGCTACACTTGTAGTCAACAAACTCCGTGGCATCCTCCAGGTTGTTGCTGTCAAAGCTCCCGGATTCGGTGACAGAAGGAAGGCAATGCTCCAGGATATAGCTGTTGTTACAGGCGCTACGGTCATTAGCGAAGAAGTTGGCATGAAGCTTGAGAATGCGGACACGACAGTCCTCGGCGGAGCCAAAAAGATCAAGGTCACCAAAGAAGACACAACGATAGTTGAAGGGAAAGGCGATCCCAAGAACATCAAGGATCGCGCATCCCAGATAAAGAAAGAGCTCGAGGATTCTACTTCAGAGTATGACAAAGAAAAGCTCCAGGAGCGCCTTGCAAAGATAGTCGGCGGAGTTGCAGTGATCCAGGTCGGTGCAGCAACAGAGACAGAGCAGAAAGAACTTAAGCACCGCATCGAAGATGCGCTCAACTCGACCCGCGCGGCAGTACAGGAAGGCATCGTAGCAGGCGGCGGAGTTGCACTTGTAGAATGCATAAAGGAACTTGACAAGCAGATCGCAAAACTTGAGGGAGACATCAGGACAGGAGCAATGATAGTCCGCAAGTCTCTGACTGAGCCCCTCCACCTGATATCTTCAAACGCAGGCCTCCAGGGTGATGTCATCATCGAGAAGGTGAAGACGCTGAAAACCGGACAGGGACTTGATGCAACGACAGGCGAGTATGTTGACATGATCAATGCCGGTATCATCGACCCCGTTAAGGTAACACGTTCAGCGGTCCAGAACGCATCCTCAATTGCAGCTATGATACTCACTACAGATGCTCTCGTGGCTGACAAGCCGGAAAAGAAAGATACCCTCGGCGACATGGCAGGTATGGGCGGCATGGGCGGCATGGGTGGTATGGATTACTAATACCGCGGGATCAAACATCAGCATTTCAGGCAGGCGGGGGAAACCCCGCCTGTTTTTTGCTCTTCAATAAAAATTAGAGAGTGGAAATCGCGGCTTCTTTATGTCATACTTACTGACGCGCAATGTGTATGTTAGCAAAAAAGGCAGGTTTTTTAGATGAAAAACAGAGAGAACAAGATCCTGATATTAGACTGCGGCTCTCAATACACTCAACTGATCGCAAGGAGAGTAAGGGAGCTGGGAGTTTTCAGTGAAATACTCTTTTGGGATTCTCCTGAAGATAAGATCGAAACATCTTCCCCATCAGGCATAATAATTTCAGGAGGTCCAAGGAGCGTTCTTGACAGCGATGCTCCCTCCATACCGATGCACATACTCAGATCGGGCGTTCCTGTCCTTGGCATCTGCTATGGGATGCAGCTGCTGGCCCACCAGTTCGGCGGAAAAGTCAGACGAGGTGAGGCTGCGGAGTACGGGAGAGCAAAAGTGAAGTTCTCTGAAGGCGGACGCCTATTCGGAAGGATCGGAGAGGAAAAAGAACTCCAGGTCTGGATGAGCCACTGGGATCAGGTAACAGAGCTTCCGCAGGATTTTTCTGCAACTGCATGGAGCGAGAACGGAGCCCTTGCCGCTTTTGAATCATCGGACGGAAGGATAAGTGCACTGCAGTTTCATCCTGAAGTGGTCCATACCCCTAAGGGAAGGGATATCCTCTCTGCATTCATGTTTGATGTCTGCGGCTGCACAGCTGACTGGAATCTCGGGATAGACTGGGTAGAAAGAGAAATAGAGAAGATAAAGGAAAAAGTTGGTGCAGGAACGGTCATATGCGGACTTTCCGGAGGAGTCGACTCAACCGTTTCCGCAGTTATCACATCGAAAGCTGTTGGCAAAAACCTCCACTGTATCTTTGTAGACCATGGAATGCTCAGAAAGAATGAAGCCGACCAGGTAATGGAGACTTATCGTACACTCAGCCTAAACGTAAACAGAGTTGATGCCGAAGATAGATTTCTCTCCGCACTTTCAGGCGTTACCGAACCTGAGAAGAAGAGAAAGATCATAGGAGAACTTTTTATACGAGTTTTTGAAGAAGAAGCACGGCGGATCGGCGGTTCAGACTGGCTGCTTCAGGGTACTATATATCCTGATGTGGTAGAAAGCGGACACGGCGGGGGAAACGTTATAAAGAGCCACCACAATGTGGGCGGGCTGCCTGATGACATGAAAATGAACCTCCTTGAGCCTCTGCGCGATCTCTTTAAAGACGAGGTAAGAGAAGTAGGAAAAACGCTGGGAATAGAACCGTACTTTCTTGAGAGGCATCCTTTCCCGGGTCCGGGTCTCGCAGTCAGGTGCCTGGGAGAATTGAAGAAGGAACGTCTTGATGTGCTTAGAGAAGCTGACGCGATCTTTATTGAAGAGATAAGGAAGTTCGGACTGTACAAGGAAATATGGCAGGCTTTCTGTGCCCTTCTTCCTATTCGGAGCGTCGGGGTGGTGGGAGACGTAAGGACATACGGGGAGACAGCGGTGCTGAGAGCGGTCTCATCACTCGACGCAATGACAGCGGAGTGGGTCCATCTCCCTTACGAGCTTCTCGACACTGTGAGCAGAAGGATATGCAACGAAGTTCCTGCCATCAACAGGGTCGTGCTTGATGTTACCGGAAAGCCGCCTGCAACTATAGAGTGGGAATAGCGACGCCATGGTTACCTTGAGATGGAAGTAAGGCTTGATGCTGACAGGCGCAGAAGAAAAGGTTTTTCTGAGGTCATCTTCTGCGAGGGAAAGTCAGACAAACAGCTACTCTGCATTGCAGAAGAGATAATTGCCAATAGGCTTGACACTGCCTTCAGCAGAATGAATGAGCTGCAGTGCATGATAGTTGCTTCCGTGATAAAGGATTTCAAATATGATCCTCTTTCGCGTGTCGGACATACCAATTTTGGAAAAATAAATAAAAACGGAGCCCTCATAGCCGTAGTTTCCGCGGGCAGCACGGATGTGCCGGCAGCTGAAGAGGCTGCACAGATAATAGAGTTTTTTGGTTCAGAAGCGGAAAGGTTTTACGATGTAGGAGTTGCCGGAATACACCGTCTTTTCAATGTTTTGCAGGACATAAGAAAAGCGGATGTGGTGATCGTAGCGGCAGGGATGGACGGAGCACTCCCAAGCGTTGTATCGGGGCTCGTGTCTTCACTGGTTATCGGTCTGCCGACCTCGGTGGGATACGGAATTGCAGAAAAAGGGAATACGGCCTTGAGGTCGATGCTCTGTTCATGCAGCCCCGGACTGGTCGTGGTAAACATAGACAATGGCGTTGGAGCGGCGCTTTCTGCCCTTGCAGCTGCAAAGATCAAGACTTCCGGTCTGTTTCAAAATATCCAGCCGGACGAATGATAGTATAATTGCCCTTAATCAGTTAATATCTTTAAACGAAAACATATAACTTAGACGGGCTGTTTATAAATGCCTGTCCGCAGATCGGGGGCAGGGGCATTGCATGACGAGCGTTACCTCAAGATGTCGAAGAAGATCAGGGAGAGCGTGTTACCTTTTGCAGCTCTTCTGGTGCTTTTCCTTTTTCTTACATGGCTTATAGTCTCACCACTGGGCCGTCCGCTGCTGTGGTCCGTCGTACTATCTTATTTTGCATACCCTCTTTACAGAAACCTTCACAACAATTTTTTTTCAGGAAGACTTACCAATATCGCAGCCGGAATAACAACACTTGCCATAGTAGTATTCATGGCGATCCCCATGCTCTTATTCGGACTCTTTTTGATAAAGGAATTTTTGAGGGTATATGAAGCTGTAATGCAGAGCGGGGTGCTTTCAGGTTCATACACGGAGATACTTCAAAAATTCCACAATGTTCCGCTGCTTGGCAAATTACTTTACAAACTTGACTTTGTCAGCGGATTCCCGGTATTTGAGTCGATCATCGGCAGCAGCGTGAACTGGATAACGGGGTTTGTACGTATACTATCCAGGGAGATACTGCGCAACGCTTTCAAAGTCTTCTATCTGCTGGCAGTAGTGACGGTATCCTCTTTCTTTATAGTCAGAGACGGCCACCTGATACTTCAATACGTGAAGGACATCATGCCTCTTGCCGAGTCTGAGAGAGAGAACATAGTTGACAGGTCTGCCAAGATGCTAAGAGCGGTCGTATACGGTATAGTTGTAACAGCAGCGATCCAGGGAAGTTTGGGAGGATTGGGATGGTGGTTCGTGGGTCTTGGACATCCTGTCCTTTTCGGTTTCTTTATGTTCATTACCGGAATGATACCTTTTGTCGGCACTCCTGTGATATGGGTGCCCGGAGCTTTGAGTCTCTTCATAAGCGGAGATTATTCAGGAGGCCTTATCCTTCTTGGATGGGGAATAGGAGCAGTCAGCATGGTCGATAATTTTATCAGGCCAATTTTCATATCCGGAGAGAGTAAGATCCATATGCTTGTAATATTTGTAGGTATATTCGGAGGTCTTTTCAACTGGGGCTTCCTTGGCCTTTTCATTGGACCTCTGATCCTTTCGCTTGGAATTTTTCTTCTCGACCTGTATAGAGCAATAGTTTCAGAAAAACTCTAAGCTGAATGAGGTCTCGAATTTTTTGGAGGTTGTGCCATGATCAGGATAGTAGCTGTTTCAGGAAATAAAAACAGCGGCAAGACAACACTCAGCAGGAAACTTTTAAAAGAGCTGGAATTAATGGGGATAAGGGTCGGCTATATAAAAAGAACATCTGAAGAAGTCCTTTCCGGCAAGGAGACTGACTCAGGATCTGTCTCTGACATGGGAATTGGATCTGTCCTCTGGGGCAAGGACGGGCTCAGGTATGAACTTCCGTCATCCGAAAAGACCTCAGCCTATTTCATTGCATCTAATTATTTTCCTGATGCTGAGATCATAATATTAGAAGGAGGCAAAAATCTCCCGCTGCCTAAAATATGGGTAAGGACCGAAGGGGAAGATCAGCCCGAGTATCCCGGAATAATCATGAGTTACGACCGCAGTCGGAATAAGGATGGCGATCTGGTATTCTGTGAAGGAGAAGAGAGGGAGATGGCACTTCGCCTTGCCTCTATGGTAAGGGGAAAAGCATACAGAAGCACAAAAATATATTTCGGGGATTCTCCTTTTCCTATGAAAGATTTTATCGCAGACTTTATTAGGAACAGTATATTGGGGATGCTTGCATCACTCAAAGGCGGAAACAACGCTGAAAAGACTGTCAGGATATATATTGACGGAAGCACGGAGGGGAAAAAGTAACGAAGCTTATTTGAATATAAAGCAGATTAAAAGGTTGTAACTCAACTTTCCCACCGTCTTTCCCGCATGGTTTGGGCGGGAATCCAGACTTCAATATTTTAGAGCCACTCGTTCTTCGCTGATAAAAATGTGGAGAAGACGAAAAACAGAGGGTTTGGATCCACTGGCAGCAAGAGGTGGAAAAGTTGAGGTTGTAAGTTAAATTAAAAGTAGATATAATAAGAAATTGAGTCAGTTATCAGGCTGATTAAAACAAACCTTCAAGGGGGTCGCTTTTTCAATGGAAATTTTAGGCGTTATAGGAGGCATAGCAGTAGTAGCACTTCTCTACGCAGGCTATGCTTCGGGTAAGATCAATGCATTTAAAGTTGATCATGATAGGATCAATGAACTTTCCGGCATTATACAGAGCGGTGCTATGACCTTTCTATACAGGGAGTACAAGGCACTGGTTCCTTTTGTCATATTGGTAGCAGCGCTTCTGGCGTGGAAGATAAACGTTCCAAGTGCGATATGTTTTGTCGCAGGGGCTCTCTGCAGCGCACTTACAGGATACATCGGGATGAAAGTTGCGACGAAAGCGAACGGCAAGACGGCCTTTGCGGCGATGAAAGGCATGAACGGTGCTCTTACGATAGCATTCACAGGCGGAAGCGTTATGGGAATGGCAGTAGTGGGAGTAGGACTTCTTGGGGTAGTAGTGATGTTCGTTATCTTCGGAGATCCCGGCATCATCACTGCCTTCGGTTTCGGTGCCAGCTCTATCGCGCTATTTGCCCGTGTAGGCGGCGGCATCTACACCAAAGCTGCTGACGTAGGTGCTGACCTTGTCGGTAAGGTAGAGGCAGGCATCCCTGAAGATGACCCCCGCAACCCGGCAGTCATAGCGGACAATGTCGGCGACAACGTCGGCGACATTGCAGGTATGGGAGCAGACCTCTTTGAATCATACGTTAACTCCATCATCGCCGCAATGGTCATCGGAGCTCTGTTCGCAGGCTTGGCCGGCGTAATGTACCCTCTTCTTCTTGCATCTGTAGGCATAATTGCCTCCATACTCGGAACATTCTTTGTTAAGGTAAAGGAAGGCGGAGATCCTGCAAAGGCTCTCCGTTACGGTCTGGGTTCAACAGGACTCTTTATGATAGTCGGGACATTCTTCCTTACCCGCTGGGTATTTGCAGGGGATCTGACACTGTTCTATGCGGTCGTATCAGGAGTTGTTTCCGGTATCCTTATCGGAGCGGCGACAGAATTCTATACATCTGGCGACTATGCCAGCGTAAAGGAAATAGCTGCGGCCTCTGAGACAGGAGCTGCAACTAACATACTTGCCGGTCTTGGAGTCGGCATGAAATCAACAGCCGTTCCGGTCATTCTTGTCTGTGTTGCCATCCTCGCAGGGGTACAATTCGGCGGACTCTACGGGATAGCCTGCGCAGCAGTGGGTATGCTTGCCATCACAGGCATGGCTCTTTCTGTAGACGCATACGGACCAATAGCAGACAACGCAGGCGGTATAGCTGAAATGGCAGACCTTCCCGAAGAAGTCAGACAGATCACAGACAGGCTTGACGCGGTTGGCAACACCACAGCAGCGGTAGGCAAAGGTCTTGCTATCGGATCTGCGGCTCTTACAGCACTCGCTCTCTTTGTTGCGTATGCACAGGCGACGAACCTTGACGTGATCGACCTTAAGGATCCGAAGGTAATGGTCGGACTCTTCATAGGAGGTCTTCTTCCCTTTATCTTTAGCGCTCTTTCGATACAGGCAGTCAGCAGGGCTGCTGAAAAAATGATCGAAGAGGTTCGCAGGCAGTTCAGGGAGATCCCCGGAATAATGGAAGGTACTGGCCGTCCCGAATATGAGCGCTGTGTTGATATCTCCACGGCGGCAGCACTTCGCGAGATGATACTTCCAGGCCTTATGGCGGTACTTGCTCCGGTAGTTGTCGGATTCGGACTTGGAGCCCAGGCCCTTGGAGGTCTTCTCGGCGGATCGATAGTGACAGGCGTTATGATGGCGATCTTTATGTCCAATGCCGGTGGTGCATGGGACAATGCCAAGAAATACATTGAATCAGGGCATCATGGCGGCAAAGGAACTGCGCCGCATGCAGCAGCCGTAGTTGGGGATACCGTGGGCGACCCCTTCAAGGATACAGCAGGACCCAGCCTCAATATTCTCATAAAGCTCATGTCGGTCGTTGCTACTGTATTGGCTCCGCTGCTCATTTGATCGACCAAACTTGAATCATTCAGACTGAACATGTGATAATTGTTTTGGGGGAGAGTATTACTCTCCCTCTGATTTTCTATATACCGGAGGTGTGCCATGGCCAACGATGATGTCAGAGAAGTCAAATCCAGACTTGATATTGCCGAGGTTATCGGTGACTATGTAGTCCTGCGGAAAAGCGGTCAGACTTACTGGGGCAAATGTCCCTTTCATAACGAGAAAACCCCCTCCTTTAGCGTCTCCCCTGAAAGGCAGACCTTTCACTGTTTTGGCTGCGGCAAGGGCGGAGATGTATATACATTCATAATGGAAATTGAAAACCTGGACTTCAGAGAAGCTTTGGAAAGGCTTGCAGAGAGAGCAGGAGTTAAGCTCCATGGATTTGACGTGAGCAGCCATGGAAGCACTCTTTCCAGAGGAAATATTTTAAAGAATGCGCTGGACTTCTTCATAAGATCCCTCAACAATGCTTCAGGAGAAGCGGCAAGGGCTTATCTTACAAGGCGTAGCATTACAAAAGAGGACATGGAACGATTTGAGCTGGGTTGGGCACCGCCTTCGTGGGATTCGCTTTTCAGACATCTAACAGATATGGGTTTTACAGAGGAACAGATAATTGAAAGCGGACTAGCTGTGCAAGGTACAAGAAATGCCTATGACAGATTCCGCGGACGTGTTATGTTTCCAATATACAGCGCAACAGACAGGATCATAGGGTTCGGTGGACGGATACTTGATGGTGACGGCGCAAAATATCTGAACAGTCCGGAAAGCACACTTT
The DNA here is from genome assembly GCA_050175815.1 of Synergistaceae bacterium. Lineage (GTDB taxonomy): Bacteria > Synergistota > Synergistia > Synergistales > Synergistaceae > Caenicola. The sequence goes on along the minus strand of JBFXIQ010000001.1, from coordinate 39,061 downwards.
TCAACAAACGCAATAATCTATACCTGATGAACAAAGCTAAGATGCAGATACGGGAGAAAGGACACGTGATCCTCGTAGAAGGTTACATGGATGCAATAAGGTGCCATCTTTCGGGATATACAAATACAGTTGCATCACTGGGAACTTCACTTACAGATGCCCAGGCTATTTTGATCAAAAGAATGACAGGTCTTTGTTATATCTGCTATGATTCTGACAGTGCAGGCCAGGAAGCTGCGCTTAGAGGAATGTATACGCTACAGAAACAGGGAGTTTCAGTTAAAATAGTCAGGCTGACAGGAGGCAAGGACCCGGATGAGGTCCTGCTGCAGAATGGTGGTTTGCAGATGTTTGGATCAGCTATAGGATCTGCTGTTCCGCTTCCCATATACCATGCAATGCTCAGAAAAGCTGATATGGAGATACCCGAAAGATCCTTTACAGCAAGGAATGACCTTTTGGAAGGGCTTGCATCATTGTCGGCGTTCGACATAGCTCCGCATATCGAGAAGATATCGCAGCAAATGGGTGTATACCCACATGAGCTGAAGAGAGAAATTGAAACCAGGCGAATAAGTCAAAGTGATGCGGCATCAAAAAGGATGCCGGAAGATGATTTTATCAAAGTCGCCGCTATTCCCGACAAAGATTCCTGCTTGGAACCTGATGACCTGGAATGTATGTTTTGCAGTATGCTCTGGGGAAGTGAAGAACTGAGATCAAGATTCTCCCCGGAGTACGTGGTACCTTTTGTAAAAGATGAAATACTGCAGAATATGGTCTCCGCACTTCTGTCCGGCGAAACTCCCCGTCAGCTGGAGGATAGGTGGAGGCAGCTTGGTGACAGAAGATCGTTCGAATTGATCGCAAGGGGTAATGGAATAATTGCGAGAGAAGGCATTGATGCTGATAAGGCAGAAAGTATTGCTGATACGATCAGAAGAAGGTGTGTTGAGGAAAGAGTTGGATCTCTTAATACAAAACTCAAAAAAGGAACAGCCACAGAAACTGAAGTTCAGGAACATTTAAAGCTGACAAGAATTCTAAAAGGAGGGAAATTCGGGGCATGAAAAAGACAAGGTCGACTAAAAAAACTAATGCTGCCACATCTGCAGCATTGGATAGCGCACCGAAACTCATCGATGAAACCATAGAGGAAATAACCGAAGATATCTCACCTGACCTGAACGATTTTTCGGATCCGGAAAAGGGCGATATGTGCGATCCTGCCAACATAGAGGATGAGTTGCTTGAAACTCATGACAGTACTGATCTGGACGAAGATATTAAGGTCATCTGCGCAGAGGAGGATGAGAGTATCTCCGAGGTCGAGGCAGTAAAAGGGGATAGCAGTGAAGAGGGTGATCCTGCAGATTACACCGCCTACATCGACAACGTCAGGGATCTGCTGCATGAGGGCAGAGAGAAGGGCTTTGTGACCTATGAGGACATAGAGAAGCACATGCCTAAGGATTTTCTCACAGCGGATATTCTTGACAGCCTTTACATGAACCTTATGGAGCTTGGGGTAGACGTAGTTGATGAACCTAAAACAAAAGTAGACCCTTCAGAAGGCGAGCATATCCTCCCAACTAACGCCAATAACGAAGAGATGGGAGATCTTGAAGATCTACCACTGTCAGATCCTGTCCGTATGTATCTGAGAGAGATAGGCAAAATACCACTGCTGACATCGGAAGACGAAGTGTCACTTGCAAAGGGTGTAGAGGCAGGAGAGATGACCTCGAAAGACAAGCTGGTCGAGGCAAACCTGAGGCTGGTCGTCAGCATTGCAAAAAAATACATAGGCAGAGGGATGCTCTTCCTTGACCTGATCCAGGAGGGAAACCTCGGTCTTATCCGCGCTGTTGAGAAGTTCGATTACCGCAAAGGCTATAAATTCAGCACTTATGCCACATGGTGGATAAGACAGGCTATAACAAGAGCGATAGCGGACCAGGCAAGGACGATAAGAATACCTGTCCACATGGTAGAGACGATAAACAAGTTGATCCGGGTATCAAGACAGCTCGTCCAAAGGCTGGGGAGAGAACCGGCCGCTGAAGAGATAGCGGCTGAAATGGAGATAGCTTCTGACCGTGTTGAGGAGATACAGCGGATAGCACAGGAACCTGTTTCACTTGAAACTCCCATCGGTGAGGAAGAAGACAGCCAGCTTGGAGATTTTCTCGAGGACAAGGATCTTCCGAGTCCGGAGGAAGCCGCGGCAAGCCAGATACTGAGAGAGCAGCTTGATGAAATGCTTGACGATCTGACAGACCGGGAACGTGAAGTTCTAAGATTGAGATTCGGTCTTGAGGATGGTCACGCACACACTCTGGAAGAGGTTGGCAGGCGTTTTGGCGTTACAAGGGAAAGGATCCGCCAGATAGAAGCCAAGGCGCTGCGGAAGCTTCGTCATCCGAGCAGAAGCAAAAAATTAAAAGATTTCCTGGAATAGAAAATAGTTTGTGAAAAAACATCACAAGTCTGTTTATTAAGAAAATATTTATAATAACTATCGATTCTGCGTAAATCTGTCAATAGACGTTTTAAACTGATAATTTATGACTGTATATTTTACTATCATGAAAGTTTGATAATAATTGCACGAGCGGTCGATATGGATTATACTTTCTTTGGCATTGCTGGGATGGTGATCATCTTTTGAGACTTGATAAGTATCTGAAGCTTTCGAGACTGATCAAACGCAGGACTCTGGCGCAGGATATGGTTGAGATAGGTGCAGTAAGGATCAATGGTAAAACCTGCAAATCAGCTGCGGAAGTAAGGACCGGCGACAGGATCGAAGTTGCCTACCCTGGCAGAATAGTGATAGTAAGTGTCCTGACATCCGACGAAACTCAGCTTAAAAGAAAAGCAGTTCCGTATGAGTTGCTCGAAGAAAAGAGAGTTGACAGGGAAGAACGTCCCTGGTGAATCACCTAAGAAGGGGGTAGGCTCAATTGTCATACATTACTAATGTCCATGGCAGAGAAGTACTTGATTCAAGAGGTTTTCCGACTGTTGAGGTGGAGGTGACTCTCGACTCGGGTATCATCGGAAAAGCCAGCGTCCCGTCAGGTTCCTCAACCGGAACATATGAGGCCCACGAACTTAGAGACTGTGACAGCGGAAGGTACATGGGCAAAGGGGTACTTAAAGCAGTACAAAATATAAATGAGATAATCTCACCTGCCTTAAGAGGAATGGACCCCCTTGAACAGGATCAGATAGATACTGCACTGATACAGCTTGACGGAACTCTTCACAAAAAGAAACTGGGAGCTAATGCAATACTGGGAGTATCTCTTGCTGCTGCCAGGACAGCGGCTTACTCAAAAAATATTCCGCTCTGGAGATATCTTGGCGGACTCAATGCCAACCTTATGCCTATCCCGCTTATGAACATAATAAACGGAGGCACTCACGCAAACAACAACCTCAACATCCAGGAATTCCTCATCATACCTCATGGAGCCCCTTCTTTTACAGAAGCTCTCCGTATGGGGGCTGAAACATACCACGCGCTGAGCCGTATCCTTACAAAGTACAACAAATCGACGGGTACCGGAGATGAAGGTGGTTTTGCCTCTGATTTCAGAGACCAGGAAGAGGTACTTGATTTTATGCTTATGGCTATCCGAAGCGCCGGCTATCAGCCTGGCAGGGATATATCCATAGGTCTGGATATAGCGGCAAACCAGTTTTACTGCAAAGGAGCATACCAGTTTCACGGCAGTGACTACAAATATACCGCGAATGAACTTATAGACATATATGAACTTATGTGTGAAAAATACCCCATAATCTCGATAGAGGACGGGCTTGCTGAGGATGACTGGCAGGGCTGGATAGACATGACAAAAAGATTGTCGCACAAGATCCAGCTTATAGGTGACGATATTTTTGTTACTCACACTGACAGGCTTCAGATTGGAATAGACAGGGGAGCAGCGAACGCGGTCCTTGTTAAGCCAAACCAGATAGGGACATTAACTGAGACTCTCAAGCTTGTTGAGATGGCTAGACGCGGAGGCTACAGGACGATCATTTCTCACCGCTCAGGAGAGACTGCCGACTGTTTTATCGCAGACCTGGCTGTAGCAACAGGTGCCGGGCAGATCAAAGCAGGAGCGCCGAGAGGGATCGAACGTCTCAGGAAATATAACCGACTGATACTCATTGAAGAATCCCTCCAGGGACGCTCGCATTTTGCCGGTCCGGACCGGACATGACCATAAGCCGGAAGTAATATTCTTCCTGAGGAAAACAGAAAGAGCAAAAGATAAGGATCGCCGATATTTTGAGAGACCAATAACTTTTTATTCAGCAAATACCAGGAGGTGCGTTGTATGAAGGTGGCAGAACCGACCGTCGAGAGGCTGATCCAGTATTATCGGCTGCTGATCCAGATGAAGGAAGAGGAACGCAAGGTCGTATCATCGCTTCAGATAGGAGAGATCCTTGGAATAAAGGCAAGCCAGGTGCGCAAGGACCTTTCATATTTTGGAGAGATCGGTAAAAGAGGTGTGGGATACCACGTGAACCGCCTCTGCCTGCATATTGAGAATATACTCGCCTCTCCCAAGGTATGGAAGGTGGCTCTCGCCGGAGTGGGCAACCTTGGTACAGCCCTTATGGGACATGCGGCATTCCAGAGTTACAAGTTTGACGTTGATGCTCTCTTTGACGTTGACCCTGAAAAAGTCGGGCAGGAGATAATGGGGGTCAAATGCTGGCATGTTGATGAAATTGCAAAAGTCATGGAGGAACGGGAAATTGAAGTGCTTATTCTTGCTGTTCCTGCTTCAGCTGCCCAGAGCTGTGTTGACAAGGCAATTCGCTCTCCCTCACTGAAAGGCATTCTTGCTTTTACTCCAGCTACTGTAGTTGTTCCTGAAAAGATTCTTTTTTACAGGGTGGACATATTCGTAGAGCTTGAGAAACTCCTGTTTTTTCTTAAAGAAAGAGAAGGAAAGCACCAGCATTAATTTTATTACACAAAGAGCCTAAGTCATGTTAAAATAACCAGCGTTACTTTTGACCAAAATTAAAATTTGGTTTTTTAGAAAAAATATATTATGTATATTAAGGAGGAATTAATTTGGGTGGACAGCAGGGCGGACTTGTAGGCATGATGCTTCCTCTCGCTATGTTTGCGGCGATCTTCTATTTTATGATCATTCGCCCGCAGAAGAAAAAGCAGAAGGCACATGAGGAAATGCTTGCAAGTATCAGCAGAGGTTCTACGATAATTACAGCTGGCGGTTTCTTTGGAATAGTAAGAGAGGTCCTCGATGACAGCTACATCATTGAGCTTGACGAGGGCATAAAGGCAAGGATACTCAAAAGTTCTGTCTCAATGAAAAAAACCGACGGCGGGATGGATACGAAACCGAAGAAAAAGAAGCTTAAGAAGTCGGAAACACCGTCGGAAACAGCTGAAGAGTCTGTGAAGGAAGCTGAAGTCGTTGAAGCTGAAATTGAAGAAGCAGACGATACAGTAAAGGAAGAGGTCTAGATCTTAGTTTAAATTGAAGTAAGTTGTGTATTTATACGGAGAGGACAACTACATTGTCCACTCCGTTTTCTTTGCAAGGAGGCGCTTTCTTTATGGTAAAAAGAGACAAGTGGCGGTTGGTCTTTATTCTGGCCGTGATTCTTATAGCTGCATTCATAACTTTCCCGATACAGGGCAAGGTTCGTTTGGGACTTGACCTGATGGGCGGTGTACACATAGTCCTGCAGGCAAAAGGGACCCCTGAAAATCCTGTCACATCAGACAGTATAGAAAGACTCCTTGCTGTGCTGAGGAGCCGCATCGACCAGTACGGGATCGCAGAGCCGGTCATTCAGAGACAGGGTGAGGACAGAATTGCAGTGGATCTCCCCGGTATCGAAGACCCTGAAGCGGCACTTGACCTGATCGGAAGGACCGCGGTACTGGAGTTCCGACAGGTGCTTGGAGAATCACCAAGGGTACCTGCTGAGCCGGTACGTTCAAACTATGACAGCGATGAACAGTTCAAGGCGGCTCAGGACCGCTGGCAGCAGGCCAAAAACGAGGTCAATGAATATGTCCGGCAGATGGAAGATGCTGTAAAGGCAAACCCCGATATCGTTGTAGGTAAAGGTGAAGACGGTGCGGCTTATCTACTGGGTAAGGCATATGTCACAGGTAAAGATCTTACCAAGGCCGACACTACCTTTGATCAGTTTGGTAAAGCTGCGGTGTCTCTGAAGTTCAACACAGAAGGCGCTAAGCTTTTTGATGAGGCTACGGCAGCTAATGTAGGCAAACAGATCGCGATCCTTCTTGATGGAATGGTCATTTCCGCCCCTGTGGTCCAGCAGCGCATTTCAGGAGGAGAGGCACAGATAACAGGTAAATTTTCCACTCCTGAGGCAAACAGACTTGCTATAATGCTCAGGGCAGGTGCACTTCCCGTAGCGGTCGAGATACTTGAAAACAGGTCTGTTGGCCCGACGCTTGGCGCAGACTCTATCAAGCAGGGCATACGCTCCGGTCTTATAGGAGCGGCGTTAGTTGTGGTATTCATGCTTATATACTACGGCTTCCTGGGTATAGCGGCAAACCTGGCACTTTGCGTGGCAATGCTCCTTGTAATGGCGAGTCTGATATTCCTTAAATCAACCCTAACTCTTCCGGGTATCGGGGGCATAATACTCACAATAGGAATGGCTGTCGACGGCAACATTCTCATTTACGAGCGCATGAAGGAAGAGCTGATGTCAGGGAAGACACAGATGGCAGCACTGGACGCAGGTTTCAGAAAGGCTCTTGTTGTCATACTTGACTCTAACATAACCACACTGATAGCCGCGGCAGTTTTGTTCTATTTCGGAAGCGGACCCATCAGAGGTTTTGCTGTGACACTTAGTATAGGTGTTATTTCCGCAGTTTTCTGCAATGTGGTCGTCACCAGATCGCTGCTCGGCGTAATGCTTTCAAACCGTAAAATGAAAACGCTATAGAAGGAGGCGCTGTTAATGGTTGCTTTTAATGCATCAAAACTGAATTTACCATTCATGAAATACAGACTTTACGCCATTGTGATAAGCCTCGTTCTAGTGGCTGCTTCTCTCGGTCTGATAGCTTCCAAAGGACTGAACCTAAGTGTAGACTTCACCGGGGGACTGGTGCTGCAGGTAGAATTTTCGTCTCCTGTTCAGGTCTCCGATATTCGTGCCAGTCTTAGTAAAATAGGACAGGGACAGGCAGTTATACAGGCTTATGACAACAATGAAGTGCTTATTCGTTTCCAGGCTCAGGATGAAGAGGTCCGAAGAGAGGTCCTTGACACACTGAAAAAGGATTTCGGCGGGCTCAAGATCCTCAAGATCGACAAAGTAGGTCCGGTGGTAGGGCAGGAGCTTCGCACTCAGGCTTTTATCGCCCTTGCTCTTGCACTTGCCGGAATTCTCATCTATATGGCATTCCGTTTTAAGTTTCGTTTTGGTGTCGCTGCGGTGCTTTCTCTCATACATGACTCGATCATCATGCTTGGGATATACAGCCTTACGGGCAAAGAAGTTTCTGTGGCTTTCATAGCCGCAATACTTACAGTGGTCGGTTATTCGCTGAATGACTCAATTGTTGTGCTGGACCGTGTACGTGAAAACTGGCCTTCAGTAAGAACAAAGGGAGTGATCGAACTTATCGACATGTCCATCAACCAGACACTGGCAAGGACGATAAACACATCAGTAACAACCTTGCTGCCGGTCCTGGCTATGTTCATATTTGGAGGAGAAGTAATAAGCAATTTTGCTTTTGCCTTCCTGATTGGTATAATTGTTGGTACGTACAGCTCGGTATACATTGCAAGCGCAGTCGTTGCAGAGTGGTATATGCGCCATCCTAAATTCTAAAAACAATTTTTATTTCAAAGAGAGGCCTTGTGCCTCTTTTTTTTTGTCTCTTAATCATCATTTTGTTGTATTATAGATACTCAAACAATATAGCATTTTGATTGCATGCCTATAAGGAGGGGTTTTATGAAGAGCTATATTCTTGCTATAACCGTTACCATGTTTCTGTCTGCGCTTTTTGCTTTTCAGAACATAGGGGATGTTACAGTCAGGTTTCTAATTTTTGAATGGGTCCTTCCGCAGGGAGTATGGGAAGTTCTTGTTTTCTGTGCCGGCGCGGCGATAATGTGGATATTCTCTATTTTTTCCATGTTTGAGGTTAGAGGCAAGTATAAAAAAGAACTGAAAGCAAAGGATGAAAAGATCGCCGCCGTAGAGAGAGAAAAAAAGACGATACTCGAATCAGTCGCAGCAGCCAGAAATCCTTTCCCCACAAACGAAGAACCCGGCCAGACACATTACACAGAGGTAAATACACCTGGCGGAACGGTCGAGTAATTTTGGTAGTAATTTGTTCAAAAAATGAACTCAACATTTACAGGCCCGGGCATACAGCGGTTGAAATTGCTGCCCGATTGAGCTGCTCTCTTTTTCAGGCCGCACTGCTGGAGATGAGAGGAGTGACTTTAGAGACCAGTGATTCAGTGATAAAAAGCTGGATATCTCCTGATATGGAGAGCATGCTGGAGTTGCTTGATCTTGGTGAGACCAATTCGCTTGCTGTTGACATATTCAGGGCACTGGACGAAGGATCTGACGTGGTCGTGTACGGCGACTATGATGTCGACGGAATATCAGCAACAGCCCTTGCAGTTGAAATGGTCCTCCACAAGAAGGCAAGCGTGAGATATTTCATCCCGCACCGTTTCAACCAGGGGTATGGATTGCACTCGGATGTAGCGACAAGCATTGCCAAACGGAAGTGTGATCTTGTAGTGGTCGTTGACTGCGGAACTCAGGATGTCGAATCCGTGAGGCTCATTAAGGAGAGCGGCATCCCCGTGGTTATAATCGACCATCATCTTGCAGAAGGAGAACTTGCGCTTTCCGATACAATGGTCAACCCTCAGATCGGGGGCGACATTACTGCCAAAAGGCTCTGTGCCGCAGGTGTGATATGGTGCTGGGCATGGCAAAATGATCTTCTTCCCAGGGAAAAGCTGCGGAAACTGCTTGACCTTGTTGCATTGGCGACTATCGCTGACTGTGTTTCCCTCGCTTCACCCCTGAACAGAGTCCTTGTTCAGGGAGGTCTGGACGTGCTAAGGAGAACTCCGAGGCAAGGTCTTGCCGTACTTATGGAAAAACTTGGCATAACCCCCTCAGCTCTTGATCCGGAAGACCTTGCAATGAAGATAATTCCCTGCCTCAACGCAGCAGGAAGACTATATTTCGCAGACCTTGCAGTAAAAATTCTATTTAACGCAGACGATCTTCATGAGAAGGTCGATCAAATAATAGATCTAAACAAAAAAAGAAGAGAGCTCTCTTCTAAGATCCTCGAGCAGGTGGATGGTGAGCAGGCAGAACCATACCAGTATGTCCTGACAGACAAGGATTGGTCTGTAGGGGTACTTAGCAGTGTTGCCAGCAGGATATGCAGCCAGAGAAACGCTCCTGTAGCCCTTGTGGCCTCAGTAGGAGATATTATGAGGGGTACACTGAGAATGCCCGCGGGCGCAGATGCAGTAGGCATATTGAAGGTGCTCGCTCCGAAGCTGAACACGTGGGGCGGACATCGCCTCGCTGCAGGTTTCAGCGTAAAATTTGACAAATGGCAGGAAGTCAGAGATGAAATGGAAAAAATGCTCTCAAAGGTAAAAGTATCAAGCGACAAAGAGGATCTTTTGTACTGGTCTCCCTCTGAACTTGACCTCAATGCATGGTATGAAGCGGAAAAACTTGGACCTTTCGGTATGGACAATCCATGCCCTAAGTTATATTCCCCTTACAATGGCAATGTTAAGATCCTGCCTCTGGGGAAGAACGGAAAGCATGTGAAGATAGATCTGGGCGAATCAACGCTCCTAGGTTTCGGAGCGGCTGAGATCGTTAAGGACAGAGAAAGCCTGTTGGGCTGGGTATACAGACCTCGTTTGGACACATGGCGGAACGTGACCTCCCTTCAGCTTGTCCTGGAAAAAATGGTAACAGTCTAGCGATCTTTGACGAACGGCTCGGTGGTGTATAAATGAGCGAAGAGAACAAGGCAGGTGCTTTGAATGTGCGATCTGCCCACCTGTCCGGAATAAACAGGAAAGACGAGGGCGGACTGAGCGAAAAGGGCTGCAGATCCCTGATGGAAGGTTATTGGGGGCGTATACCTGAGGCTCAGCGTGTCTCGACCCTCAGGCTGGCATGGCAGGATCTCTGGTCAAAGATCTCAAAATATCTTTCAAAAGACGATATGACAAGTATAGGAGAGGCATTTGTATTCGCTGCCGAATCACATGGAGGGCAGATGAGGTACAGCGGCGACCCGTATGTTGTCCATACGGTCTCTGTTGCAGCCATTCTGGCCGGTATGGAAATAGACCGCGAAACTATTATAGCCGCACTTCTGCATGATGTTCTTGAAGATACACAGATAACAGCTGAAGATCTTTCAGAAAAATTTGGAGCGGGAGTTGTTACCCTGGTTGACGGAGTTACCAAACTTGGAAAACTCCCATTTAAGACTTTTGAGGACTATCAGGCTGAGAACCTCAGGAAAATGTTCGTGGTAATGGCCAAGGATATCAGAGTCGTCCTCATCAAGCTAGCAGACCGTCTTCACAACATGAGGACCATATCATCCCACAAAAGGGAAAAACAGTTGACTATAGCTCGTGAAACCCTTGAAATATACGCTCCCCTGGCACATCGTCTCGGTATATATCAGGTAAAAAGAGAGCTCGAAGACCTTTCTTTCCGTATGCTCGATCCCGAAATGTACTATGACATAAAGCGCAGAGTCAGGAAAAAGCTGCCCGAACGCGAAATGATAATAAAAGAAGCTATGGACATACTCTCTCAGAAAATCGAGGAAGACGGATTGGAAGCTTCAATAAAAGGCCGCCCCAAGCATTTTTACAGCATCTACGAGAAAATGAGAAGGAAAAACCTATCTTTGGATCAGCTCTATGATCTCCTGGCTCTCAGGGTGATAGTGAAAAATCTTGCTGACTGCTATCAGGTCCTTGGAATAGTACATACGATATGGAAGCCTATACCCGGGCAGTTTGATGACTATATTGCAAATCCCAAAAGCAACCTCTATCAATCCCTGCACACTACGGTAGTAGGCCCTGCAGGAGAACCGCTAGAGGTCCAGATAAGGACCTGGGAAATGCATTCTCTTGCCGAATACGGAATAGCTGCCCACTGGAACTATAAAGAGGGCGGGAAGAGGGTCAATCATCTTGACGAGGGCCTCACCTGGATACGAAAAGCCCTTGAAGTAGTGCCCGAAGGACAGGAAGATGAAGGAGTCAGCTCACAATTTATGGATAACCTGAAGACCGATGTCCTTTCTTCGGAGGTCTTTGTTTTCACGCCGAAAGGCAATGTAATCTCTGTTCCAAACGGGTCGACTCCAATAGATTTCGCATATGCCATTCATACAGAGATAGGACATAAGTGTGTCGGAGCAATGGTCAACGGCCGAATTGCCCCGATGGACCAGGAACTGCAGAACGGAGATATAGTCCGCATACTGACATCGCCTCAGGGAAAACCCTCCAGGGACTGGCTAAAGATAGCAAGATCCACCCGCACAAGAAGCAAGATAAAGAGCTGGTTCCGTCAACAGGACAGGCAGGAGCGGGAAGAAAAGATAAACAGGGGCAGAGAACTTCTTGAAAAAGAGGCCCTGAGAAGAAACCCCGGAACAGAAAATCCGCTTGAAGCGATCTCTCCTAAACTTAGCCATGTAGCAAGGGAAATGGGATATCTGAACACTGAAGATCTGATAGTGTCGGTCGGGACCGGCAATCATACTGCAGCAAGCATCTTTGGAAGGATGGCATCGGATACGAAGCAGGCACCGGAACCGATACCGGCGCAGGCTCCTCCGCAAAGAAGCGAAGCTGACTCCGAAATAGTGGTAGAAGGAGCCTCGGGTGTGCTTGTATCCCTTGCCCAGTGCTGCCGTCCGGTCCCCGGAGATCAGATAGTAGGCTGTGTCACACAGAGCAGGGGTATTACAGTACATCGCAAAGATTGTGCTAACATAGACAAGGCCGACCCGGGCAAGATGATAAATGTTTCCTGGGGGAGGCTGAAGGATCATCGATATACTGCGAGGATCAAAGTTGAGGGGGTCGACAAGCCTACTCTCTTCGGAGAAATAGTCCAGGCCATTACTGCGATGGACGGGGTCCTTGTCGGAGTAAGGGCAAACGTTGTAAACAACTCACGGACAAGGGTAGCTGCCGATGTCCAGATAAAGGACATTGAACATCTATACAGAATAATAGCAAGGCTCAATACCATTTCCGGGGTCATTGAGATAACCAGGGGGTGATGTACAATGAAGGCACTTCTGCAGCGGGTCGATAAGGCCGGTGTCTCGGTGGAAGGAAAGCTCACAGGTGAGATAGGGAAAGGCCTTTGCGTTTTTCTTGGCGTAGTCCATGAAGATACAGAAAAGGATATTACATGGCTTGCAGATAAAATAGTTAATCTCAGAATATTTGAAGACGGATCAGGTAAAATGAACAGATCTGTCATAGACGAAAAGGGAGAGATACTTGTTGTTTCGCAGTTTACATTGTGCGGCGACTGCAAAAAAGGGCGAAGACCCTCATGGACAAATGCAGCTGAACCATCTTTTGCAAACAGCATGTATGAAAAATTCGTCAAAGAGATCGAAGTAAGGGGAGTCAGAACAGCAACGGGAGTTTTTCAGGCTTATATGAAGGTTGAAATATGCAATGACGGCCCCGTGACTCTTATGATAGACACCAGGGAGTGAGTAAAGCATGAAGATCAAAAGATTTGCGCTTGGCGCACTGTGGACGAACTGTTATGTGATCAGCGATTCCGGCAGCGAAGGGATCGTCATTGATCCGGGAGGTCCTGCAGCAGAGGTCGAGGAGTACATACGTGACAATGATATCAGGCTGCACTGGATAATCCTCACGCACGGACACGGCGACCACATAGGGGGTGTCCCGGAACTGAGGAACCTCTCTGAAAACGGCATTGCAATACACACAGAGGATGCGGACTGTCTTTTAGATGCGAACAGAAACCTTTCTGCCTTCATGGGGACCTCGGTGGAGCTTCCTTCTGCTGATAAAAAACTTAACGAAGGTGACACGCTCAAAGTCGGGAGTATGAACATAAACGTTATCCATACGCCCGGACACACATTGGGAGGCATATGTCTCCATATCACAGAGGGCGATGAGGAAGTGCTGGTATCAGGAGACACTCTTTTTGCCCGCTCCATTGGAAGAAGCGATCTTCCGGGCGGAGATGAGGATGTTCTGGTCAGATCCCTGAAAAAATTGACTGACCTTCCGGATAAACTGAGGGTACTTCCGGGACATGGACCTGAGACAACGATAGGCGCTGAAAAAATTTACAACCCCTATTGGCCGAGATAGTCCGGTATGAAGATAAAGGATCTTGCTGCAGAAGAGAGACCGCGAGAAAAACTTCTGACCCATGGAGCTCATTCTCTTTCAGTTGTAGAATTGCTTGCTATACTTCTGAGGACAGGAAGAAGGGGAGAGGACGTCCTGGAGTTTTCGGCCTCCCTTCTGAATGATTGGGGAGGTCTCGAAGGTCTTTGCCGTGCAGACACTCAGGAACTGATGGGAGAAAAGGGGCTCAACTCTGCCAAGGTGGCGACGATTGCCGCTGTTATAGAACTGGGAAGCCGGATAGCCGCCCTTGGAGTCAAGGATCGTGACCAATGGCAGGTCAGACTGGAAAAGATAGCGAAAGATACCCGTTTTTGCGACAGGGAGTTGATATATGCGATATTCCTGGACGCAGGCGGAAAAGTTATTGAGGAAGAGAAGATCTCATACGGAGGACAGAGCGGAGCCTATCTTGATATACCGGTCTTTTACAGAAAGGCCGTGCGAATGAACGCATACGGTGTTGTGCTTGTCCATAACCATCCGGACGGGAGTTGCTCGGCAAGCAGGGAAGATGTAGCGATAACGGATCATGTAAAAAAAGGACTTGATTTTCTGGGCGTGGAGCTTCTGGGGCACTATATTGCCGCAGGAGGACAGCTTACACAAGTTCAGTGATGCATACTCAGCCCAAAAATGAGATAATATAAAGGTACGTATTGGTTTCGGGGAAATTTTTGAAAGCGGGTGGCAGTGTGTTTAAGTTCAGACCGAACTTGTTTAATTATGAAATTGGAATAGACATAGGCACAGTCAATACGGTAATTTTTTTGAAATCCAAAGGGATCGTAGTCAACGAACCGTCAGTTGTTGCGGTGAGGAATCTGGACAGGAAAGGCCAGAAAGAGATAATAGCCTTTGGTACAGATGCCAAAAAAATGATCGGACGTACCCCCATAGGCATCAAAACTATAAGGCCGCTTGCTAACGGAGTTATAGCTGACTTCGAGATGACAGAGCACATGATAAGGCATTATATGAAGAGCCTTACAGGGGCGGGGAATTTTTTCTCCTATCCCAAGGTCGCGGTGTGTGTGCCGGCATGTGTCACCGAAGTCGAAAAGAGGGCTGTTGTTGAAGTGACTCTTGCTGCCGGGGCGAAGGAAGCCATAGTTGTTGAAGAACCTCTTGCAGCCGCAGTGGGGATAGGTATAGCTATAAACGAGCCGCAGGGTAATGTTGTGGTCAACATGGGCGGCGGAACTTGCGAAGTGGCGGTCATATCACTTGGCGGGATAGTTGTGAACCATGCTGTGAGGGTCGCAGGGAATTCCCTGGATGAAGCGATAATATCTCTTATGCGGCAGAATTACACTCTCGCCATAGGAGAGAGCACCGCGGAAGAGATAAAGATAGCAATAGGATCGGCTCTCCCTATGGAACAGGAACTGTCTATGAACGTCAAGGGAAGAGACCTGGTCGACGGACTGCCTAAGGTGGTAAACCTCAGCTCCGTAGAAGTGCGCGAGGCACTTGAACCTGTCGTTGCCCAGATAGAGGACACGATACGCTCCGCGGTAGAGCAGACGCCGCCTGAGCTTGTGAGGGACATTGTGGACCAGGGTATAGTGCTTTCAGGAGGGACTGCCCTTTTAAGAGGACTCAGCCTGCGTTTTTCCGATGCACTCAATGTACCTGTCCATGTGGCAGAACAGCCGCTCTTTTCAGTGGCGCTCGGGCTCGGTAAAATTTTGGAGACTCCAAGGGAAAAGAGCAAAGTTTCAATAACGATAGACAGACAGGGCAGCTGACACATATTGCCCTGCCTTTTTAAGAAGATTTTGGAGGTGCTGTCGGAATGAATATTCTGGACAGAGAGCTTAAACCATGGCTGCACGGAGCGATCTCCGTGCTGTTGGGTTTTTGTGTCCTCTGGATCATGATCGCATTCCCTGAACTGCACCGCACCTTTGTGGACGGTGCAAACAACATCCTTTATTATCCGGAAAAACCCGCCATAGAACTGAGAAACATAGTGAAATACAGCAGCAACTGGGTGCTTGAGAGATCCAGCCTTCAGGAAAGGGTCACAAAACTTGAGCTTGCAAACAGAGTAATGTCGGAGGAGCTTCAAAGAGCCGGCGTAAAAATCCCCGTTCCTAAAGGGGGCAATGTTACCGCAAAGATAACGCTTCGCTACCCTGATGACTGGTGGCAGGAATTCAGGATCGATAAAGGAAGCAGGGACGGAATAAAGGAAGGCGCTGCTGTAACATCAGAAGGTTTTCTGATCGGTCGTGTAATAAGGGTGGCTCAGAACTACTCGTGGGTCCAGATGATAACATCCTCCTCCTTTCTTATAGCTGCTGCGGTGGATGAGACACGGGATCTGGGGGTCATAAACGGTGATGACAGGGGAAATCTTACGCTTCTATATGTTCCTGAGGAGAGACACCTTAAGAACGGAATGGGAGTATCAACATCGCTTATGGGCAGGCATGTTCCGCCTGGTATCCCAATAGGACGCGTAATTGGTGCCAAAGAGAGCAAAGATGGTTTTCTGCCGATCAGTATCCAGGCGGGAGCTCACCTGACGCAGCTTTACAGCGTTGAAATCTATTCGGGCGGAGACAGCAAAGAATGATTTATCTGATCGCAGTCTGGTTATTACAGGATTTTGTCCAGGTATTTTTAATGGGCTTTTTTATCGTCCCCAATATTTTTTTGATGCTGCTCCTGCTGATGTCCCTTTTGCCTGCGACCAAGAGAGAGAGACAGATAATCCTGATCTGGGCCGCTTTCGCAGGAGGGCTGTTATGGGATTTCAGGTGGACTAACCTTCCGGGACTGACAGCGGCCCTGAACGCAGGACTAGTCTCTGCCTCATGTTTTCTCTGGTATAAAATTCCGGTACAGGGCAGGACAGTTGTCTTTTTTACATTTATACTCATTGCTTCTATCCTTTTTTCCGGATTTGCACATTTTGCATTATGGACGACCCCAAGCCAGGTAGCCTTAAGGCAGTTTTTTGTGCAGCAGCTTTTGGGTGTGCCTCTTGTGATCGTATTTTCCCTGATATATTGGAAGGTCTCAGACAGGAATGTCTAGCAGGCAAGCCCGATTCGACATAGACAGAAGGATAAGGTTCCTTCAGTTTATGGTGTTGTTCACAGTTGCTGTGCTGCTTGTGAGCCTCTTTTTCTTCCAGGTGATCAAGGCAAACGAGTATGTAAGGCTGGCATCGCAGAATAGGCTGAGAATTATAAGAATGCCGCCGCCAAGAGGCACGATCACAGATTCCAAAGGAGCGCCCCTTGCTGTTAATGTAAGAACTTTCAGCGTTAACGGATACCCTGTGGATCTTCAGCGGGAAGGCAACATTAAGCTGGTTTCGTCGATCCTTATGAGAAATGGGATCCCGATCAACGAAGAAGAACTGAAGATACTGATAGAAAAGCAGTATTCTGCACCTTACCGTGCGATAACAGTTGCATCGAACCTTACATTCGCTCAGGCAGCGGAGCTGATCACAGACAAAAATTTCAGCGAGGCGCTCTTTCTTACCCCTGTCTGGAAGAGGACGTATCCGGCGGGAAATTTTACCGCACACGTGGTCGGTTATGTCTCAGAGATAACCAAAGATGAGCTCGAAACAAGAAAGGACAGCTCATACCGCGGTGGCGACATGATAGGCAAGAACGGGATCGAGGCTTGGTATGACGCAGATCTTCAGGGTCTGCCCGGTGAAGAGGTAATAGAAGTTGACGCAAAGGGAAGAAAGCTCAGGGATATATCTTACAGCCCTCCGCAAAGGGGCAGTGATGCAGTCCTGACGATCGACCTCGCTGCGCAGCGCTATGCTGCGGAACTGATAGGAAAATTCAGAGGGGCTGTCGTTGCAATGGATGTCAATGACGGTTCTGTAAAATGTCTTTATTCATCCCCAAGCTACGATCCCAACCCCTTTACTTGGGGCATCTCAAACAAGGAATGGGCGGCTCTGACAGACCACAAGGAAAGACCGATGATGAACAGGGCGATATCCGGCGGGTATCCACCGGCATCAACGTTTAAGATCGTCACGGCTTCTTCCGTGCTTGAAAATAAAGTGGTTAATACAAAGACAATTGTAAGATGTCCCGGATACTTCGAACTCGGAGACAGAAGATTCCGATGCTGGAAAAGAGAAGGGCATGGTCCTGAGACTGTAGTAACGGCTCTCAGGGATTCCTGCGATGTCTATTTTTATCAGACAGCTACCTGGCTGGGGATAGACAGACTGATCAAAACTGCCGGAAAGTATGGCGTCGGAGAAAAGACAGGAATAGACCTCTTGGGAGAAATATCAGGAACTATTGCAGGGCCTGAGTGGAAAAAAGAAAGGATCAAGGAAAACTGGTACGGGGGAGATACGGTCAATTATTCAATAGGACAGGGCTACGTTCTTATGACGCCTGTCCAGCTCCTTAGAGCCTACGCCGCCATAGCTAACGGGGGTAAACTCGTAAAGCCCCGAATAAATTCTAAAGCGATACCTGAGTACACTAAGCTTGAAGTAGCTCCGGAGATCATAAAGATAATGCAGGAAGGCCTGCGTGAAGTTGCAAGCACAGGCACCGGAAGGCGCGCAAGCTCTTTCGGAGTTCAGATCGCAGGAAAAACCGGCACGGCTCAGAACGCCCATGGTGAAGACCATGCGTGGTTTGCAGGATACGCTCCGGCAAATGCGCCGCGCTACGCAGTGGTTGTCATCGCGGAAGCGGGAAAGGGCGGAGGTGCGGTCGCAGGCCCAATAGTAGGAAAAATGCTCAACTTGCTTATAAATGGGAATAAGTACGCCGAACCGGCCCCGGTCAAGCCTAAAACAGAATAGGGGTGAATTTGAGAATGATGATCCATCTCAAGGGTATACAGACAGGAATTTTACGATGCGTAGTTCCCGAGGAACTTAGCGAAAAAAAGATACTGGAAGAGTTTGAGGAACTTACTGTCAACGGGAAAACCCTGCTGGAGGGAAGCAGCATCATAATGGATCTGCAGGGCAGAAGCTTTGGAGCAGCCCTTGTTGCCAAGATATGGAAATATTTTATCGAACCGACCGGCTGCTCTGTTATCAGCTGGGCCGTTACCGATCCGGAGACAGCACTGGCACTGGAACGACTGGGTATGGCTGTCGGAGATTTTGATAATAAATCAAGACAGAAAAGACCTTCAAGCCGCAAAGGAGCCGGGACGCTCCTCTATTCTGGAACACTGCGCGGGGGACAGAAGATAATACATGAGGGAGATGTTATAGTGACAGGCCACGTCAATGTTGGGTCAGAGATTTCTGCCGTGGGACACATAGTTGTATTTGGAAGACTTAAAGGCCTGGCTCACGCGGGTTTTAAAGGAGACGAAACAGCTTCGGTCTCTGCAAGATCATTCGAATCAGGACAGGTCAGGATCGGCCGCAAGGTAGGACTAATTGATAAAAGTTCTGATATATGGGGTAAAGCTGTTGTAATAACCGTTAACGGGGATGAAGTGCTGCTCACAGAGTGGCCTGCGATATAGGAGGATGAAAGTATGGACTGCAGGATAATAGTTATTACATCGGGCAAAGGCGGTGTAGGGAAAACAACAACTACCGCCAACCTCGCTGTCGCACTGGCAAGCGAGGGTCATAAAGTTGTTGCGGTAGACGGAGATGTGGGGCTCAGGAACCTTGATGTGATAATGGGTCTTGAAAACAGGATAGTATATACATTGGTGGACGTTATCGAGGGTACCTGCCGGCTCAACCAGGCACTGATAAGAGACAAGAGGATAAACAATCTCTATATGATCCCAACGGCACAGTCAAGGACCAAGGATGCAGTTACATCAGAGCAGATGCTGGATATATGCAGACAGCTCAGAAGTGAATTTGATTATGTCCTTATAGACAGCCCTGCAGGTATAGAGGCCGGGTTCAGAAATGCCTCGGCAGGCGCTGACGAAGCTCTGGTAGTGACAACCCCTGAAGTTTCGGCAGTGAGGGATGCTGACAGGATAATAGGATTGCTCGAATCTATGGAAAAAGCTCCTATCAGCCTTATTATTAACAGGATCAAGCCTGAGATGGTAAAACGCGGCGATATGCTTGCCGTCCAGGATGTTTTAGATATCCTTGCTGTCGACCTGATAGGCACTATACCTGATGACGAAAGCGTTGTGACTTCTTCCAACAAAGGGGAACCGCTGACATTTTCAAATGGATCAGCAGCCTCTCAGGCTTTTTTGAACATAGCAAAGAGGATCTGCGGCAACGAAGTTCCTTTTATGGACCTCTCCGGAAATCAGAAGGGATTTTTCTCTTCCCTTCGTAGGTTTTTTGGAAAGTAGGTGGCAAATATAATGTTTGAATTCCTGTCACGGTTCTTTTCAGGGGGCAAAAGCAAGGAAGTAGCAAAAGAGAGGCTGCAGCTCGTCCTTATCCATGACCGCAACGATATTGCTCCCGAGAAACTGGAAGCGTTGAAGGTGGACATGGTGAAGCTGTTAAAAAAATATCTGGATATAGATGAAAATGGAATAAATATGAATCTGGAGAGGCGAAACCGCTCAGTTGCCCTGGTCGCAGACATACCGCTTAAGAGTTCGCAGAGGCCGGTAAGAGGAAGGAAAAAGAATGCCTGAAAAGAGCGGCAGCAGCTGGAGGGAGATCAGGTCGAACATTGATCTGCTAATGCTGTTTGCCACAATAGCTTTGTTTCTTTTTGGGATAGCCGCTATTTACAGTGCAAGCCCAAACAAGGCGGTAACCATGTCTTCGTTTGCTGTTCGCCAGCTGGTCTGGGGCGGGACAAGTGCGGTCGTCTACGTCATGGTGTTAAAGATAGGATATCAGAGATTCCTGGATCTTGCAGGACCGCTTTTTGCCGTTATGGTTATGGTTCTGGTTTTGCTATTGGCAGTCGGGTATACTTCAAAGGGATCCCAAAGCTGGTTCAACCTTGGTTTTTTCAGGATACAGCCCTCTGAAATGGGAAAGGTCATACTGGCACTTGCGCTGGCCCAGGTCTGTTTCAAGCTCCCACCGACAGATTTTAAAGGCATTGTTGCCGCTGCTGGACTTGCAGGAGTTATGATAGTGCTGATACTTCTTCAGCCTGACCTCGGGAGTTCACTTGTCTACTCCGTCATGTTTTTTGGAGTTCTGGTAGCGGCAGGGGCGCCTGTGAAATTTCTTTCAGGTATAGTTCTCTCCATTCTGGCGATGTTGCCTGTCGCTTGGATGTTTCTTAAGCCTTATCAAAAAATGAGGCTCATGGTATTTCTGGATCCAACGATCGACCCTCAGGGAGCCGGGTATAATGTTATACAGTCAAGGATAGCTGTCGGATCAGGAGGCCTGTTCGGAAAAGGATTTCTTCACGGCACACAGGGCAAACTTCATTTTTTACCGGAACCTCACACGGATTTTATCTTCAGCGTATTTTCTGAAGAGTTTGGCTTTATAGGCTGTCTGGTCGTTTTGATTCTTTTTACGATGCTGCTTTTGAGGATGCTCAACGTTGCATATTATACAAGGGACAACAGGGGAAAGCTGCTTACAGCAGGAATAGTTGCGTGGATATGGTTCCAGATAACTGAAAGCATCGGAATGAGCATGGGGCTGCTGCCTGTGACCGGTCTGCCCCTGCCCCTCTTCAGTTATGGCGGAAGTTCGCTTCTGGCGGTTGCAATAGCGCTGGCGCTGGTTCAGAGCGTTGTCATAGTATCGAGAGCGGGCAGGTTTTAAATTGAAATTACAGGGCCGGAATAAACAATAATTCCTGCCCGGTAAAATTTAGAGAGCGGGGATGCCCCGATCAGGAGCACTCCCTGCATCAGGAGGATCATCAAAATGTTATCAGAAAGAGGGGCTGACCTTCGCAGATCCATCCTTGCATCGGTCAAAAGACCTTCAAGGTATACGGGAGGCGAGTGGGGAAGCGGCCCGGTAAAAAGCTCAGACTCGGATGTAGTCAGGGTTTGTTATGCTTTTCCCGACGTATACGAAGTGGGGATGAGCTATCTCGGATACCAGATACTGTATGGGCTGACCAAAGCCCTCCCGTTTGCCGATGCGGAAAGGGTCTATACTCCATGGCCGGATATGGAGGAGGCTCTGAGATCATCAGGCACAAAGCTCTGGGCCCTTGAAAGCAGGAGGCCTGTATCAGAGTTTGATGTTGTCGGCTTTACTCTTCAGTATGAACTTTCTTATACCAACATTCTGACCGTGCTGGACCTTGCCGGGATCCCTTTTCGTTCTGAAAATCGGAAAGAAGGAGACCCCGTTGTCATTGCGGGAGGCCCGGGAGCTCTTGCTCCGGAGCCGATGTCACCCTTTATCGACGCATTCTGCGTAGGAGACGGCGAGATACTGGTGCCTGATGTACTAAGGGCAATACATGAACTTAAAGGCAGAAGCAGGGACGAAAAGATAAGGGCGCTGTCAAAGATCCAAGGGGTCTATGTCCCGATGATAAAACCGGATAAACCGGTGATGCGCAGGATAGTGGAAGATCTTGACTCAGCTTTTTACAACAGGGATATGATCGTACCCAACACCGGCATAGTACATGACAGGTTAGCTGTACAGGTCTTCAAAGGATGCACGAGAGGGTGCCGTTTCTGCCAGGCAGGCATGATCGACAGGCCTGTACGGGAAAGAAGTGCAGATTCAGTTGCAGCACAGGTGGAAGAGCTTCTTCAGAATACAGGATGGGAAGAGGTAGGACTGCTCTCACTTGCGACATGTGACTGGAGCGGTATGGGTGAGATACTTAAAAGATTTGACCCCATGTTAAAAAACAACCAGATAAAACTGAGCCTGCCAAGCCTCAGGGTCGATGCTTTTTCTGTCAATCTGGCAGCGGAACTTGAATCTATCCGTAAGGGCGGGCTTACATTTGCCCCGGAAGCAGGGACTCAGCGTCTCAGGAATGTCATAAATAAAGGTGTTTCTGACGAAGACATAGAGTCTGCACTGGAAGCTACATTTTCCCATGGCTGGGACAGGGTCAAGCTCTATTTTATGATGGGTCTGCCAACCGAGAAGGACGAAGATATTGCAGCGATACACGAGATATGCAACAAGGCAGTATCAATAGCTAAAAGGCACAAACGCCGGGGAGATGTAAGCGTTTCGCTTGCAGGTTTTGTCCCTAAAGCCCATACGCCATTCCAATGGGAAGCACAGCTTGACCGCCACACACTGAAGGATAGAGGCAGGTGGGTAAAGAACAACATCAGGAACCGCAAGGTGACTATATCCTACCATGAGCCCGAGCAGACCTATATAGAAGGTATATTTGCCCGCGGTGATGCCAAGCTTGCAGATGCAGTTGAAGAGGCGTGGAACAGAGGGGAGCGGTTTGACGGTTGGTCGGAATTCTTCAATTTTGAGAGATGGATGGAAGTCTTCGCTGACCTGGGGATCGATCCTGACGGATACGCATGCAGGGAACGTGGCCTGGATGAACTTCTTCCGTGGGATCACATAGATTCCGGAGTCTCAAAGCAGTTCCTTCTCAGGGAGAGGGAGAGAGCTCTGGCCGGAGATGTGACACGCGACTGCAGGGAAGGGTGCAATGCATGCGGCTGGCAGGGAAGAACTGCCGTGAAAGGTTGTTCAAATGCCTAGGATAAGGATAATATTCGGAAAAAAAGGATGGGTAACCTTTTTGAACCACCTAGATCTGCCTGTCTTATTTTCAAGGGCTGCCAGAAGAGCAGGTCTTTCTCAGGAATTTACCCAGGGCTTTTCACCACATCCGCATATCAGCCTCGGACCTGCGCTTGCGGCAGGAGTTGAAGGCGTGCAGGAACCGGCTGATTTCTGGTTCAATGAGTGGGATGATTCCTGTGCAGGAAGATGGAACGACAAGCTCCCCGATGGGATACGTATTTTAATGCATGCCGAAGTTGACGGACCATCCCTGTCAAAGCTTGCAACAGCGGCGAAATACAGGATATGCGGCGTTGGATCCGAGTTTGGAACTGAAGCGCTGGAGATCCTGAAAAAAGAGACAGAGAGGACAGGGATACTCTATAGAGCCTGTGTCGATCAAGGTTCTGCAGTGCTTACTATCGGCGATCTCGAACACTGCGGGGCGGGAAATCTTGTAAGGAGCCTTAAAGAAGAGGGAATATGTGATGGATGGAAAGATCTTTATCTTGTCCGAGAATGTGTGGGCACGTGGGATGCCGGGACAGGCACAATACTGCCTCTCATTTGATCATGGAGGAATGAACATGACATCATTAGAACCGACAAAAAAAATAGTAGCTAATCTTGTCGACCCTGAAGAAATCAGGATAGCGATCCTAGACGAGAGAGGCAAGCTATATGATTTCTTCGTAGAAAGAATGCTGGAGCATCAGAGGACGGGTGAGATATACAAGGCCAGGGTGGACAGTGTCCTTCCGGGTATGCATTCCTCATTCTTAAATCTTGGTGATGGAAGAAACGGTTTTCTCTATCTCGATGATGTGCATGGAATAGACGTAAAACCGGGAATTGAAATGCTGGTACAGGTAGTGAAGAATGCGAGGAAAGGCAAAGGCGCCCGTGTATCTCCGAGGATATCGCTGGCAGGAAGGTACATGGTACTCATTCCGGACGGACATGAGACAGGTGTATCCAAAAGGATAGAAGACAATGACGAGAGAGCTCGCCTGAGATCGATATCGAAGGAGATACGTCCGGAGGGATTCGGAATAATAATCAGAACAGTGGCAGAAGGCTGCAATAAAGAAAGCCTCGAAAATGACGTACAGGATCTCCTCGCACAGTGGGAGACCATAAAGCACAATGCAGAAAAAAACGGAGCTCCATGCCTGATACACAGAGATCTTGGTCTGCTGGAGCGGGTCCTCAGGGATGATCTCACAGAGGATATAGACGAGATAGTTGTAGATACTGAGGAGGACAGGGATAATATTCAGTCTTTTGCAGAGCGCTTCTTCCCCGGCAAAAATATCGAAATAAACTTCTACAAAGGCAAAACGCCGATATTTGACGTATACAACATCGAAAACCAGATGCTGGAGCTGCAGGATAGGAAAGTCTGGCTTTCTTCCGGAGCCTACCTTGTCATCGACCAGACCGAGGCACTTACAGTTATTGACGTTAATACCGGAAAATTTGTTGGTTCCAAAAACCTGAACGATACGATCTTCAAGACAAATATGGAAGCAGCTGAGGAGATAGCCAGGCAGCTCAGGCTTCGGGCCATTGGCGGAATAATTGTCGTGGATTTTATCGACATGGACACCGAAGAGTCGAATCATGAGCTCATCCACGAGCTGCAGGAGCTGTTCAGGAACGACAGATGCAAAGCAAGGGTCTATGGAGTGACAGGTCTGGGACTGGTAGAGATAACAAGAAAAAGGGCAAGGACCGATATAAGAGCCGCTCTCAGCCATGGCTGCCCGTTCTGCGGAGGTCTTGGCTGGGTCCCGCGTGAAGAGAGCATAGCTCTTCAGATAAAGAGGTTCATAAGGAAGATAACGATGTCTTCAAGATCTGAGGCCCTGCTGATCGAAGCATATTCATCCATTGCAGAATATATCGCAGAGACATTTCTGGCATCATGGGAAGAGGAGTTCGACAAAAAAATATTTATCAGGGGCTGTCCTGAGTTCTCATGGGGGAAGTTCAGACTGGATGCTCAGGGAAGCCGGGGCCAGATCGAACACAGGATAAACTCACTTCAGAAAAGAGAGGGCTGGGCAATTGTACATAAGTCGTCTTCAGCTTAAGGGATTTAAGAGCTTCGGCGGATCCCACGACCTTATTCTCTCTTCGGGGTTCACAGCTATAGTAGGACCAAACGGAAGCGGCAAGAGCAACATACTTGACGCGCTGAGATGGTCTTTGGGCGACAGTCATGCCGGCAGGCTTCGAATATCAAGGCAGAGCGACCTCCTTTTTCAGGGTTCGATCAGCCTCCCGTCAGCAAAAGAAGCGGAGGTCCTCCTTCAGCTAAGGGAAGATTCAAGGGCCTGTACAGTAAAAAGAAGAGTTACAGCACCTGACGGAAACACGATACTTTTTGTCGATAATTCCAGAAAAACACTGACCGAGCTTGATGAGACGAAAAGGGACTGGAAGCTTGAGGGAGACAGGTTTGCTTTCATCGGCCAGGGAGAAGTCGCCGAGGTCATCCAGCAGAGACCTCTGGCAAGAAGGATGCGTCTTGAATCACTGTTTGGTATTGATGTCTACAGGAAGAGGCGCATGGACGCCTCTGACAGGCTTGTTACCGTTAAAGAGGAATACGAGCAGCTCAGGAACGTCATGGCAGAACTGCAGGCACGACGTGAGGAGATCGGCCCCGAAGTCAGGAGAGCATCAGAGCTTAGAGAGATACTTGACAAGATCGAAGAGGAAAGAAAGCTTTTATACTGGCTGAGAAGGAACAGGTCAGAGCTTTTGATCTCAGAACTCGACGAAAGCCTCGAAGAATATAAAAAAGAACAATCAGTGGTGCTGGGCTGGTCTGACCTTTGGAAAAAAGCACTGACAAAACTGGAAGACGACCTTGTTTTGCTTTCCAGGGAAAAGCAGCAGCAGACCTGGGAGCTGGAACAGAGCAAAAAGAGCTACGACACGCTCATAAAATCCGGATATGCCTCTGCATCAAACCTCAAAGCATCAAAAGAGAGGCTTGACCAGGCAGCGGAGGAACGCAGAAAAGCAAAAGATCACATGGAAGTTCTCCTTGATGAACAGAAAAAGACACAGGAAGAGAATAAAAAAGCACGTGAAGAACTTGAAGCGGGACAAAAGGCTCTTGAAAAAACAGAGAAAAAATGGCAGGAATACAACCTTCGCCTCAAAGAGGAAAAAGAGCAGAGGGAATCCTGGAACAATGAAAAGGGCCGACTGGAGGCCGAACTGCAGCAGATCAGAGCAAAACTTTCATTCCTGGGCAAAGACCTGCTCGAGATCAGGAATAAAAAAGAGGGTGCGCCAGACCCCGGCAAAAATATAGATGCAGAGATAAAGAAGCTGGAAAACGAAAGAGACAGGCTGTTGAAAGAGCAGGGTGAGAAAGTTTCCCTGCACGGCGATCTCTACGCCAAAGTCCAGACACTTGCGGCCGAACTGCAGCGTGCCAGAAGAGAAGCCTCCAATGCGAGATCAAAGCTTAACGAGGTGACGGAGGCTATGCAGGCGGACCTTTACCCCCGTCCTGTTCAGTACCTTCTCTCAGCGGCCAGGCTGAACAGGCTTGACGCCTCTCCTCACGCCGTAGTGGACGTCTTTACCTGTGATCCGGTCTATTCAACCGCACTTGAGGCCTATCTTGGAGGCCGGCAGTTCCAGCTTCTGGTAGAAGACCTCGAAGAAGCCGGGCGGTGCATAGACAAACTGAAAGTCAACGCAATAGGGAGAGCGACATTCCTTCCACTTGAAAGATGCCGCCCCAGGTATCCCGACAAGCAGTTCAGGCTGCCCAAAGCAGGAATCACCGGATGGGCGATGGATCTGCTCAAAGTAGAAGACCACTGGCTTCCGGCGATCCGGCAGATAATGGGCGACCTTCTCATAGTTGAATCGTATGCAGTTGGGCAGGAACTGGTCAGATCAGGCTTCAAGGGGCCGGTCGCCACGCTTGAGGGCGACGTTTTCCAGCCGGGAGGAACTGTATCAGGCGGAAGATCGCAAAAATCAGGAAAGACAATAGAGATGAAAGCCCAAATAGTGAAACTCGAACAGGATGCTGCGAGTTTCACGTCTGCTGCGGAACATCTGGCAAAAGAGTTCAAAGATGCAGAAGCACAGGAGCTCAGGGTATCAGAACAGAAGGAAGATTACACAAGACGGATAAGGGAATTCGACGGAAGGATAGCCCTCCTCATAGACGAAAAAGCCTCTTACTCAAAGGAGCAGAAGAGAATAGAGGGTGAACGGGGAAGGATACTGGAAGCGGTCGCTGAAGCAGGCAGACAGTGGAACTCCGTGCTTGCATCCCTGTTTGACCTTGAGAAAAAATGGGACAGCCCCTCAAAACTCGAGGATGATCATCTGATCATAGAGGAGAGAGAGAGGCTTCGCTCAGAAGCAGCCGTTATGGCCGAAAGGCTCAGTTCCAGGTTTGCACTTATGGAGAGAGTCAGCAATGAGATCAGGTCCGAAGAGCGCAAGATATGGAGCCTGGATGAAGAGATGTCTGAGCTGGACCAGAGGTGTGTGCGCGAGAGAGCCGGCCTTGCAAGGGTGGGTAAAGGCTGTCTTGAAATTTTTGAAAGACGGAAGGTCCTCACGGAAGAGATAGAAAAGCATGTAAGCGGTTTTTCAAAGCTGGAAGCCAAAAGGGACCTGATAAGAAAAAAGACGGCCTCTGCCGACCTGCGCTCAAGATCTGCACTCGAAAAAGTCTCTGCTTTTGAAATTAAGAGGGGAGAGGCTGAAAGGGAGCTTGAGGAACTGATCAACACATGGGAAGATCAGTACCCCTATCCGGGAGGATCGGCATTGCCTGAGGATGAGGATATCGATGATCTCAGAAAGACCATACGCGACGGAGACAGGAAGATCAAAGCATTTGGCGAAGTAGACATGGGAGTGTTGTCAGAGGACAGAAATCTCAGGGACAGGCTAGCCTTCATGGGAGAGCACCTTGATGACGTAAGGGCCAGTGCCGCAGAGCTCGAAAAGCTCATTGCAGACGCGGACAGGCAGGCTTATAAAGTTTTTTCGGATGCTCTCCAGGAAGTGGACAACAGGTTCTGTTCTCTATTCCAGAGACTTTTCGGCGGCGGTGAGGCCCACCTTGAGATGATAGAGGGAGATACGATATGGGATACCGGAGTCGATGTAGTTGCAAGGCCTCCCGGAAAACATCCTCAGAGCATAAATCAGCTCTCGGGAGGGGAGCAGTCCCTTGCCGCCATATCTCTTCTTTTCGCATCGATGGAAGTGGCCGGCTGTCCTCTTGCAGTACTCGACGAGGTTGACGCAGCGCTTGACGAAGTGAACCTAAGAAGGTTCTCCGAGCTTGCAAAGGAATATGCCAAGAACAGGCAGGTACTTGCCATGACCCATAGACGAGTTACCATGGAAAGGGCAGATGTACTTTACGGAGTGACCCTCTCTGAACCAGGGCTTTCCCAGGTTATAGGAGTAAGGCTGGAGGATTGGGCCTGATGAAAGAAGGCCGCGAAGATCTGCTCAGGGGCGAACTGAAGATCAAACAGCCCCGGGAAAACGATGGGCCGCGTGTCAACCTTGACACGATACTTCTTGCCCATTTCACAAGGCCGAAAAAGGGTGAGAGGGTGCTTGAAATTGGCTGTGCGCACGGAGCCGTCTCATTGATCCTTGCAAAACGCGGTCATACAGTTGAAGGAGTAGATATCCAGCCCCACCTTATAGAGATGGCAGCAGAAAATGCTGTGGATAACGGCTTGGAAGACAAAGCTAAATTTTACATCGGGGATATTAGGGATCACAGGAAGATATGGGAAGCACAGAGCTTTGACAGAGTTGCAGTGAATCCGCCTTACTTTGAGAAAAAAAGCGGCAGTGTCAGTCCTTCAACGGCTCTTGCAACGGCGCTGAACGGTTTGAATTGCACGCTTGAGGAACTTATACAGGCATGCCGTTATCTTTTGAAAAACAAGGGCTACCTTGATATCGTAATACATGCGGGAAGAGTGGGAGAACTTTTGGCATTGCTCGATAAATACAACATAGCGCCCAAAAAATTCAGGTCAGTTCATCCAAAGCCCGGCGCAGAAGCATCTGTGGTCCTTATAGAAGCAGTGAGAGCCTCAAAGCATGGGATCAGGATCGAAGCCCCCTTATTCGTCCTTGACGAAGAGGGGAAAGAGACCATTCATTTGCTGGAAGCCTACAGAACGGGAGGAGAATAAAATGCCCCTTATAGTTGTCCCGACACCGATAGGCAATCTGGAAGACATGACGATAAGAGGCCTCAGGACGCTTCGCGAGGCAGACATTATAGCATGCGAAGATACCAGGCACACATTGAAGCTGCTGAACCACTACGAGATAAAGAAGCCCCTCATCTCATACCATAAGTTCAACGAGACGGAGAGGCTTGAGGCCCTGCTGAAACGAATACGCGAGGGGGAGACTGTAGCGCTTGTATCAGACGCCGGCACCCCCGGAATATCAGACCCGGGAATGATACTGATACAGGCTGTCATCGAAAAGGGTCTTCCCATGGATGTGTTGCCAGGCGCAAACGCACTCCTTCCGGCTATCCTACTGTCAGGGATGGGGATGGAATCATTTACCTTTATAGGCTTTCTGGACGGAAAAAAAGAACAAAAAAAGTCCAGGCTTGAAGAGCTTAGGCACAACAGGCAAACCCTCGTTTTCTACATGGCTCCGCACAGGCTGATGAAAGAGCTGGAATTGATGGGGAGCGTACTCGGAGACAGGCCCGCGGTACTTGTCAAAGAGATCAGCAAGGTACATCAGGAATCGATCCGCGGCACTCTTTTGACATTCAAGGATATCATCAGCGAGGATAAGATCCGCGGAGAGTTTGTCTGCATAGTTGAGGGAGCAAAAGAGACAGTTCCGGTACTTGATGACGGCGTCTGGATGGACGAGGTGCTCATGATGTGCAAAGCGGGCGAATCCACAAAAAATGTTGCAAACTTGCTCTCGATAAAGTATTGTATCCCACGAAACAGAATAAAACGGTACATTCTTGAGAACTGTACCGGGGAGGTAGTATAAATGTCCAAAGAAAATTTCTACATCACAACACCGATCTACTACGTCAACGATGTTCCCCATATCGGGCACGCCTACACGACGATTGCGGCTGATGTCCTTGCCCGCTGGCATAAGTCCGGGGGAGAAAATACCTGGTTTCTTACCGGCACCGATGAACACGGACAGAAGATCCAGGCTGTCGCGGAGAAAAGAGGCATCACACCAAAAGAGCTTTGCGATGAGGTCGTGCTGAATTTCCAGAGGCTTTGGGGCGTTCTTAACATATCCAATGATGATTTTATCAGGACTACGGAACCCAGGCATGAAAAAGTGGTCCAGGAAATATTCAGGCGTCTGATGGCCAACGGCGACATATACAAGGGAGAGTACGAGGGATGGTACTGTGTCCCATGCGAAACATACGTCCCAGAAGCCCAGATGGGAGAAGGCAACACATGTCCCGACTGTCACCGGCCGCTCACAAAGATGACAGAGGAGACATATTTCTTCAAACTTTCGAAGTATGCCGAGCCGCTGCTCAAATACTATGAAGAAAACCCCGAAGCAATAATGCCCAGATCAAGATACAACGAGATAATCAGCTTTATAAAGAGCGGTCTTCGTGACCAGTCTGTCTCGCGTACGACTCTTGACTGGGGGATCCCGCTTCCGGGAGATGAAAAGCATGTCATCTATGTCTGGTTCGACGCTCTCATCAACTACCTTTCGGCTCTCAACTTCCCTGAAGAGGGAGGCCTGTGGCAGACATACTGGCCTGCGGTGCGCCACCTTGTCGGAAAAGACATAATAAGGTTCCACTGTGTCATATGGCCGGCCATGCTCCTTGCCCTCGGTGTAAATCCGCCGGTCAGGGTCTTTGCACACGGATGGTGGACTGTTGAAGGCGAAAAGATGTCGAAATCTGTCGGCAACGTTGTTGATCCCTTTGAAATGGCTGATCTTTACGGTGTGGACGCGTTCCGTTATTTCGTGCTTCGCGAAGTTCCTTTCGGCAACGACGGAGATTTCTCTGAACATGCCATGGTAAACAGGATAAATTCAGACCTTGCAAACGATCTTGGAAACCTTCTCAGCAGAAGCCTCCAGATGATAGAGAAATTTCGCGGAGGGGAGCTGCCCAAAAGCTTTAATAGCGAGGCCATCGATAAAGAGATAGAGGGTCTTGCAAACAAAACAGTCAGGGACATGGAGTCATTCATGGATCGTTTTGCTTTCGACGAAGCCCTGAAAGCTCTCTGGACATTTATCAGCCGCTCCAATAAATACATTGATGAGACACAGCCATGGAAGCTCGGAAAAGAGGGCGAGATAGAAAGACTTGACGCCGTACTCAGAACACTTTGGGAATCACTGCGGCTTTCCGCAGTCCTTGCAGCTCCTTTTATGCCTGAGACATCCGCCCGTATCTGGGAACAGCTTGGCCTGACCGGCAGCCCGCTTGAGGGAGGAAGAAACTCCTGGTCATGGTGCGGTATAGAGGCCCCTGTGACCGTGAAGAAGGGATCCATACTCTTCCCGCGCATCGACATAGAAAAATGGAAAACAGAAAAAGAGGCCCGCGACCTTGAAAAGAGGGCGGCTGCTGATCCCACTGCATTTTATAATTTCGACGACCACGAAGCCGAAATTGGGATAGAAGATTTCAGCAAACTGGAGTTCAGGGTAGCGTTGGTCGAAAAGGTCGACGTAGTTCCCAAGGCTGACAAGCTTTACATTTTGAGTCTTGACCTTGGTTATGAAAAACGCACGATAGTGTCAAGTATCAGGGAGTTCTTCAAGCCCGAAGAGCTTGAGGGCAAGAAGATAGTGGTGCTGTGCAACCTGAAACCGGCTAAATTTCGGGGAGTTCCAAGCAACGGTATGCTTCTCGCAGCAGAAAGCCCCGATACCAGAAAGGAATCTCTCACGCTGCTGACTGTGATGGATGATTCCATACCGATAGGGAGCAGAGTCCACTAAAAATATCGGGGGGCGGGCACAGCGGCCCGGTCTCTGAAAGAACTAAATTGCGACAGCCTGACTGAAACGGACATACTCCTCCCTGAGCCAACAAGAGGGGAGGAGCAGTCCTTTTAAGCGGACATGATATGCACTTATTTGGTACGGCAGGCGGATAAGCCTGAGCCCTCCTCTATTTAAGAAAGGGGCAGAAGTATGTTTCTTGTAGATACTCATTGCCATCTGAACAAAGAATACTATCCGGCAGGTCTTTCCGAAGTCTTCGGAAACGCACTGAAATCTGATGTAAAGCGTCTCCTTTTTGCTTCAGCTGATCTGGCTTCCACCAGGGAGGCAGTAACTTTGGCTGAAAAACACGAAGGAATGCCGGAAATTTGGGCACTTGCCGGAGTCCATCCTCACGAAGCTTCCTCTGTTTCTGAGGGACTTCCCGAAGAGCTGGAGGCCCTTGCCGGGAGCAGCAAGGTATCGGCAGTCGGCGAGATAGGGCTGGATTTCTACTATGACAATTCCCCAAGGGAGATGCAGCGGGAGGTATTCCGCTCTCAGATACGCCTTGCAAAAAAAATAAACAAACCTGTTGTTATCCATGTAAGAGATTCTGCAAAGAAGTCATCCGGAGACGCCAATTCCGAGACACTGGCTATCCTCAAAGAGGAGTCAGCAGACAGGATAGGCGGGGTCATCCATTGTTTTTCCGGGGACAGACAAAATGCAGTTGATGCCCTGGAGATGGGATTTTACATATCCTTTGCCGGACCTGTCACATATCCAAAAAACAAACCGCTTCGCGAAATAGCGATGGACACGGTACCGCTTGACAGGATACTTTGCGAGACAGATTCCCCATACCTTGCTCCGCAGCATATAAGAGGCAGGACGAACGAGCCGTGCCATGTCCGTGATGTTTATGAAATGATATCGATGCTTAAGGGCATGCCGCTTGAAGAGTTTGCCGCAGTTGTCAAAGAGAACGGTGAAAGGCTCTTTGGCTGGGGAGACAACGGTAATGTTTGAGTACAGGGTAATAGCACAATGTCATGAGACGGGTGCACGTGCAGGAGAACTTATGACACCGCATGGAGTGATAGAGACCCCTGTCTTTATGCCTGTTGGTACGCAGGCGACAGTTAAAGCGATGACGCCCCCTGAACTTGAAGAAATCGGAGCTCAGATAATCCTCGGCAACACATACCACCTCTACATGCGTCCTGGAGCTGATATTGTTGAAGAGGCAGGCGGGCTGCATAAGTTCATGCAATGGCATCACCCCATACTTACCGACAGCGGCGGATTTCAGGTCTTCTCCCTCTCAGAACTTAGAAAGATAACGGATGAGGGTGTCGAATTCAGGTCCCACCTTGACGGCAGCAAACACTTCATGCGTCCCGAAGATTCCATGGACATACAGCAGAAGCTTGGAAGCGACATAGCGATGGCTTTTGACGAATGCGTCGTATGGCCGACCACTGAAGAGTATTCAAGGGCGGCTATGGAGAGGACGATAAGCTGGGCCGGGAGGTGCAAAGAGCACCATTCAAGAGAAGATCAGGCCCTTTTCGGCATAGTTCAGGGTTCGATGTTTGAAGCCCAGAGGATAGAATGCATAAAAAGACTTGAAGACGTCGGCTTTCCCGGATACGGGATCGGAGGCCTCTCAGTAGGTGAGTCTCATGAGGAAATGTACAGGATACTTGATGCCTTATGTCCTGAAATGCCCGTGAACAAGCCCCGTTACCTGATGGGTGTCGGGCACCCTGCCAACCTTATAGAGGGTGTGGCGCGAGGTATTGATATGTTCGACTGCGTCCTCCCCACGAGAAACGGAAGAAACGGCGGCGTGCTGACGAGCTTTGGAAAACTCAACCTCAAGAACAGGGGTTTTGCCAGGGACTTCACTCCGATAGATCCATCATGCGGATGCTACACTTGCAGGAATTTTACAAGAGCCTACATCAGGCATCTCTATACTGCAGGAGAGATACTGGCCGCAAGGCTTTGCAGCTGGCACAACCTCTATTTCCTTGTCAACCTCATGAGGGATGCCAGAAAGGCAATAATAGAGGGCCGCTATCCTCAGTTCCGGCGTGATTTCTTCAGTAAATACAACGAAGGACCGATCCGGCAATGATGAGCAAAATGGAAGAGAGACTGGAAGAAAGCAAAACAGGGATCAATGAAGGAATGCTCTCTGAGATACGCCTGGCAGCCCAAAAAATACTTTCAGGAGAGCTTGTTGGCTTTCCTACCGAAACAGTCTACGGTCTTGGTGCAAACGCCCTTGATGCTGAAGCAGTAATGAAAATATATTCTGCCAAAGGACGCCCTTCAGATAACCCTCTAATAATCCATGTCTGCGATATAAAAATGGCCGAGTCGGTGGTTGAACTCAACTGGCGGGCAAGGTTCCTGATGGACACATTCTGGCCCGGGCCGCTCTCCATTGTTTTGAAAGCAAAAGAGACTGTCCCTCAGGTCACAAGGGGAGGACTCGATACGGCTGCAATAAGAATGCCGGATAACCCCATTGCACTTGAGCTGATCCGCGCCGCCGGAGTTCCGATCGCTGCACCAAGCGCCAACAGAAGCGGAAGGCCAAGCCCCACAGACGCAGTGACGGTCAGAGAGGACATTGGAGATGCCGTCTCGATAGTCCTTGACGGCGGACCTGCGCTGGTCGGCCTTGAATCCACTGTACTTGATGTGAGCGGGGAAGATCCTGTGCTCCTTAGACCGGGCGGAGTCTCCAAAGAAGAGATAGAGAAAGCCCTCCATTTACCTGTCCTTCTGCCGTGTGACGGGGAGTCGATAAAACGTTCTCCCGGAACACGCTACAGACACTATGCTCCCGGGATCCCCCTTGTCCTGACGGACAGCTCATACAGCAACGACGCAGAGGGCAAAAAATGGGCATGGATAGGCATATCCGAACCGGAACATTCACCTGCCGTAAAGATAATATTCAGGGATACAGAAGAATACGCCAAAGAACTTTTCCGCGCCCTAAGGATGATCGAAAAAAGCGGAGCGGAAATTATTATCGCTCAGTTACCTGATGAGACCGGTATCGGACGTGCTTTGAAGGACCGGCTGATACGTGCTTCAGGTATTTGACGCGGTCCGGTTACAATGCTATAATTTGCGCTGCTTCCGGGGCGTAGCGCAGTCTGGTTAGCGCGCCTGGTTCGGGACCAGGAGGTCGGAAGTTCAAATCTTCTCGCCCCGACCATCTCGAAATAATGCCCCCGGCGAATGCCGGGGGTTTTGTTTTTCAGCAATTTTCCATATTTGACTATCGCTGTTCAATCTGTTATAGTCTTCAAGTGAGGTGATTTCTGTGCCTGAGGATAAGACCGTCGCTCAAAACCGTAAAGCGCGGCATGAGTACTTCATAGTAGAGTCTTTTGAAGCCGGACTGGTCCTTTCGGGAACAGAGATCAAATCAGTAAGGGAAGGCCAGGTAAACCTCAAGGACGGATATGCCAGGGTAGAGAACGGAGAGTTATGGCTTTACAACGTTCATATATCACCCTACGAAAAGGGAAGCTACTACAACAAAGAACCTTTAAGGCCGAGAAAGCTTCTTGTACACAAGTCTGAGATCAGGAAACTTCTGGCAAAAACAAGAGAAAAAGGTCTTACGCTCGTGCCCCTGAAGATATACATCAAGCAGGGAAGATGGGCGAAGTGCGAAATTGCCGTAGCAAAAGGCAAGCAGCTCCATGACAAAAGAGATACTGCAGCAGAGAAGGATGCTAACCGCGAAATGGAGCGGGCTATCCGCAACAGGTCGCGCGAAGGCTGATCATCTGCAGTATTGAAAGCGGGACCGGATAATCCGGCTCGTACATAAGGGGACGTATGGTTTCGACAGCAGGTTGGAGGATCGGGAGGAGCGGGTCGAGGATGGGGAATCCTCGTTAATCCGGCTCCAAAACAATAATCGTCAATAACGATTACGCACTCGCTGCTTAAGTAAGCGGCGCGCTCTCTAAAGCTTCCGTCATCGGGCTTTAGAAGAGTGTCACAAAGATGACTGGGATCTCTTCAGCGCTTTCTGGGAGAGGTTCGAGACTCTAGGGAAGGCTTGGAAATGCGGATCCTGTCTTTGGGAGCCGCAGATCCGAAATTAAAACAGAGACTACACTCGTAGTGCCTCCCAGATTGGCCCCTGTTGGACCGGAGTTCGAATCTCCGCGTCTCCACCAACTATCCTGATAGACCCTCTTGAAGGGTCTATTTTTTTTATTAAAAGATAGATGAAGCTGGCTAAGAATCTGGCTTTATCGGGCTTTATTTCTTTCTTTGACTGATGAACGTGAATAGACTAGAATGAACCTTATTGAAATAAAGGTGTTCTATAAGTTACACTACAACTCTAAAAAATGACGTTATAGTGTAACTTGAAGGTCTAAACACAGTCATATACAGTCTTTGTAGGAATTGCTATGATGACCGATAAGGAAGTTCGCGCTCTGCAGCCGGAAGATAAAAGGTATATGCGCCTGATCGGCGACGGCCTTTATATAGAGGTTGTCCCGGCAGGGCATAAGTATTGGTGGCTGATTTTTAATCAGTTTAATAAGAGGCGAAAGTTCCTGCTTGGAAAATACCCGGATCTTTCTTTGAAGGAGGCGCGGATAGCCTGTGCTGACAAAAGGCGATCTGTCGATATTTCCCTGGGTAATGCCCCGTCGGATCTTAAATTTTCTGAGCTCGTATGGGACTGGTACAAAGTTAAGATCGATCCGCAGGCACTAAGTTATTCCAGGACGGTCGAAGGGCGGATCCGGCAGTATGTATTGCCGCCGTTTATTAACAGGACTGCTGCAGACATAAAGCCCCGGGAGATAACTGCGGTCATAAAGGGAATACAGGAAAAGGGATATATAGATACTTCTCACAGGATCCTCAGTATTTACCGCGCAGTCTTCCGTTACGGCATCGGCTTGCAGGCTCTTGTCTACGATCCGACCTCCGGGACCGGAGATGTGATCATCTGTGCGGCATAAGCACATGGCGTCTGTGACGGATCCACGCGATGTGGCGGATCTTATGCAGAAAATATATTATTACCGTCAGCCTAAGGTGCGGAATGCGCTGCTCTTTTCGGCCTATACTTTCTGCCGGCCCGGAGAGATCCGGGGGACGCTGTGGAGTGAGATAGATTTTTCCAGGGCTGAGTGGAGGATCCCGGCGGAACGCATGAAGATGAGGCGGATACATCTGGTGCCGCTTTCGAAGCAGGCGCTGGAAGTCCTGGAGAATCAGAGTGCGATCCTGGACGCTGCCGGCAATAAATCGCAATTTGTATTTCCGTCGGAACGTGGTCCGCATATCTCTATGAGCGCTGATACTGTGAGGGTGGCTATCCGGTCTCTCGGCTTCGGCCCGGAGCAGATGACGGCTCACGGGTTCCGCAGCATGGCGAGCACGATCCTTAACGAATCTGGATTATGGTCTGCAGACGCAATTGAGCGGCAACTGGCTCATGTGCCGGGGAATGATGACGTAAGGGCTGCATATAACTATGCCCAGTATCTTCCGGAACGCATCAAAATGATGCATTGGTATGCGGATTATTTGGATGGGCTGAGAGAAGACAGGAAATAAAGAAGCCCCTGGTTTCAGCACTTTCCGGACAAATCGAAAGAACTTACTCTCAGGGGGGGCGGATATCGCAACGGCTGTTTTATTAATTAGAAGGAGGCTGTACCTCTTTCCATTTCTGTATACGCTCATTTTTATTTGAAATAGTGCCGTAAATAAACGTACCGGCCAGTGTAGCTATTGTTCCAAGGATGGCTGCTATCCCATAGGCACTGTATCCTGCAAGGATGCAAACAGTCCCGCTTGTTATAGCCGCCAATCCCAAAAAGGTTGCGCATAGAGTTCCCAGAGTTCTTTGCTTTCCCGCGTCTGCTACGGCAATTTTTTCAATCGTCTGTCTGTGCTTTGATTGGATCTCTGCCATGGACATTATACGATCCGGCAAGGTTGGGTTTATCTGGGCATAACGCTCCATTTCTGCGGCAGAGGGGATAGGGCCTCGATGTGATTCCATTTTTGTTTGCTGTACCATTGCCCCATTAACTAAAAGACGAGGGGGATTGCCCTGTTGGCTTCTGATTTTAGGCTGGTTACCCTTGGACTTATTCCCCATCGTTAGAGGCAAGTGCCTGTGCGGCTCCGCGAAGATCTTTTCCTATTGCTATCCAGTCGCTGCGGAGAGCCATAAGGTCGGCTTCCTCTGTTGATCTTGAAACATTAGGCTGATGGAGAGTCCCGCCCAAATCAATAGCGGAGGCAAACCCTGATAGAAAGGTCGGCATTGCAAAAAGAAAATCTGTCATAGTTTTTTCCTCCTCTCTTTTTGCCTGTTTAATGGTGATGAATTATACCACATAAACACCATTTATGTGACATTGTAAAACAATTGACATCCTAGTACAAGTTTAACATTGTTTGCTTTCAGATAAATTGTATTTTTGCCTAATTCGGCACAAGGCGATAAATAGCCGGTAGCTGGATACTCAGCAGGTCATTAACAAACAAATACCTCGCATCGCAAGGATATGACGACATATCCAGAAGATACGAGGCAATGCGCTTAAGTTACCGAACCGCCGTATACCGAACGGTACGTACGGTGGTGTGAGAGGACGGTTGCTCAAATAATGGGCAACCTCCTACTCGATTTAGGGAAGAGTAATTAAAACTGGCTAAGGATCTCACTTTTTCGGGACCTTACATTTGGGGGACCTTACATTTGGACGTTGATTGAAAAGTTAAATTCTACCACGTAAAAATTTCTTTGGATGAAGCAGTAACCTCTACTTATGACATACGGCGAGTGTAATTTGAGCCGTATTGTATTACAATAATATCGCAATAAGGGTGT